>CAZTQF010000078.1:0-8198 GCA_964615255.1 uncultured candidatus Brocadiaceae bacterium
CTTTCGCATCCCCTACCCATGGGGAACCAACCCGACGCTGCACGCCGACGTGGGTGCGCTGCCCGTCACCGAGCTCTCCGAAGGCGGCGTCCGCGTCCGCGGCGTCCCCGAGGAGCTCGCCACGGGCACGCCCGTGACCGGCAGCCTGGCGCTCTGCTGTGGGGAGCGCTACGAGGTCTCCGCGGTGGTCGGCCGGCGCGAGGGCGAGGAGTGCGTGCTCGTCCAGCTGACCGGCGTCTCGTTCGCGACCGTGATGAAGGAACAGCAGCACCTGGTGCAGCACCACCCGACGTTCCGGATCCAGCGCGACCGCTGACGTCGCGGGAAGCGCGAGAGCCGCGGGAGCCGCTCAGCGGGCGCGGCGCAGCACGAACAGCGTCGGCCGGTGGTCCGACGCCGCGGTCGCCGCCACGTCGGCGTGCACGGTCCGCCAAGAGCCTGCCCGCGATCGGAGCAGCCAGTCGATGCGCTTGGTCGGCGCTGCTGCTGGGTAGGTCGCCCCCGCGCCGGCGCCGCCTTCGATCCAACAGTCGGCGAGCGCGCCGCCCAGCGCCGCGTGCACGGCGCTCCCCGGCGTGTCGTTGAAGTCCCCGCCGACGAGGTCGAGCGCCCCCGACTCGACCAGCGCCAGGATCTCCGGCGCGTTCTGCTTGCGCTCGGCGTCGTCGCCGCGCGAATCCAGGTGGGTGCAGCCGACACGGAGCTCCCCGAACGGCGCGCGCACCTTCACCTGAAGCAGCCCGCGCTGCTCTCCTTCGCGGAGCATGCGGTAGTGCAGGTTGTCGCAGGCTTCGATGGGCCAGCGGCTCAGGATCGCGTTGCCGTAGTCCCCGCCCTGATAGCGGATGTTCCGCTCGAACGCTGCGTGCATCCCGAGCTGCGCGGCGAGCACGGCCGGGGTGTCGACGCGGCCGCTGCGCCGCACCCTGACGTCGACCTCCTGGAGCAGCACGAGGTCCGGGGACAACGCGCGCAGCTCGCTCCCGATCTGCGCGAGGTCGACGGCGTCGTCGAGGCCGCGACCGTGGTGGATGTTCCAGACCACCACGCGCAGCTCCTCGGGCTGTCCACCGGGCGCCGCGTGGCAGCCCGCGAGCAGCGCGGCCGTGAGGCACAGAGCGCGGCGCCGCTCAGCTCGACGCACGCGGCGGCTCCGTGGCGGAGTCTGCGTTCGGGCGCTCCCTGCGACGCAGCTCACTCAGCCCCTGGATCATCCGGTAGAGCACGGGCGTGAAGAACACGCCCATCGCGGTCGCCAGCGTCAACCCGGCGAACACCGCCGAGCCGAGCGCGATCCGCGAGACGGCGCCAGCGCCGGTCGCGGTCAGCAGGGGCAGGGTGCCCAGGATGAACGAGAACGCCGTCATCAGGATCGGCCGGAAGCGCAGCGCAGACGCTTCGACGGCGGCGTCGACGATGCCCAGCCCTTCGTCCCGCTTCTCCTTGGCGAACTCGACGATCAGGATCGCGTTCTTGGCGACCAGCCCGATCAGCAGCACGACCCCGATCTGCGTGTAGACGTTGTTGCCGAGCCCGGTCGCGAGGCTCCCTCCCGCCGCACCCAGCAGGCCCAGCGGCACGCTCGCGACGATGGCGACCGGCAGCAGCCACGACTCGTACTGCGCGGCCAGCACCAAGAAGACCAAGAAGATCGACAGCATGAAGATCGCCGCCATGCCGCCCGCGACCTCCCGCTCCTGGTAGGACAGCCCCGTCCACTCGTAGCCGAAGCCGCCGGCGAGGTTGTCCTCGGAGACCTGCTCCATCAGGTCGAGCGCCTGGCCGCTGCTCTGACCTGCGACCGCCTGACCCTTGATCGACGCGGCCGGGTAGAGGTTGTAGCGGTTCAGCGTCGACGGCACGAAGCGCTCCTCGATGCGCGCGATCGACCGCAGCGGCACCGAGCCTTCGGGGCCGCGGACGCGAAGGTCGAGGATGTCGTCCGGCGAGGCCCGCGCGGCGGCTTCCGCCTGCACGCGCACCTGGTAGGTGCGGTTGAAGGCGTTGAAGTCGTTGGCGTAGGCCGAGCCCAGGTAGACCTGCAGCGCGCCGAAGACGCTCTGCAGCGACAGCCCCATCTTCTTGACCTTCTCGCGGTCGACGTCGATCCACAGCGACGGCACCGAGCTGCGCAGCCCCGAGGACAGGCGCTCGACCCGGCCGTCGGCGCCGGCGGCCGCGAGCACCGCGTCGGACGCTTCCTGCAGCGCGGCGACGCCAAGCCCCGCGCGGTCCTGCAGCTGCAGGTCGAAGCCGCCGGCGAAGCCCACGCCGGGGATCGACGGCACCGGGAAGGCGAACACCCGCGCCGCTTCGATCGCCGCGGCGCGCCGGTTGAAGCTGGACAGGATGCCGCGCAGGCTGTCCTCGTCGGTCGTGCGCTCGTCCCAGTGCTCGAAGACGATGATGTAGCTGCAGACGTTGGGGTTGATCGCGCCGTCGATCATCGAGAAGCCAGGCATCGCGATCGACGACTTGACGCCCGCGGTCTCGGCCAGGATCGCGTCGACCTCGTCCGCGACCTCCCCGGTGCGCTCCATCGACGCCGCGTCGGGCAGCTGCACGATGCCGATCGCGTAGCCCATGTCCTCTGGCGGCACGAACGCGGCCGGCAGCTTGGTGAACAGGTAGCCGCCGCCGCCGACCGCGGCCAGGAACAGCAAGAACGAGACCGCGGCGAACCGCACGGCGCGCCGCACCATGCCCTTGTAGCCGCGCGTCGACCAGTTGATCGCGGCGTCGAAGCCGCGGAACAGCAGGTTCTTCTTGCCCTTGCTCGGGCGCATCAACAGCGCGCAGAGCGCCGGGCTCATGGTCAGCGCGTTGATGGAGCTGAAGAACGTCGAGGCCGCGATCGTCAGTCCGAACTGGCGGAACATCTCGCCGACCATGCCCTCCATGAACGCCGTCGGCACGAACACCGCCAGCAGCACCAGCGTGGTCGCGACGACGGGCCCGGAGACCTCCTCCATCGCCTTGACGGTCGCCTCGCGCGGAGCGAGGCCGAGCTCGTCGATGTTCCGCGCGACGTTTTCTACGACCACGATCGCGTCGTCGACGACGATGCCGATGGCGAGCACCAGGCCGAACAGCGTCAGCGTGTTGAGCGAGAAGCCGAGCATCGCCAGCACCGCGAACGTGCCGACCAGCGACACCGGGATGGTCACGGTCGGCACCAGCGTCGCGCGCACGTCCTGGAGGAAGATCAGCACCGTCAAGATCACCAGCGCCGCCGCGATCAGCAGCGTGATGATGATCTCCTTGATCGATGCCCGGACCACGTCGGCCGCGTCGAAGGTGACCGAGACGTCCAGGCCTTCGGGGTAGCCCGCGCGGCCTGCCTCGATGAGCTCGCTGACGGCGTTCGAGATGTCGATCAGGTTGGCGCCAGGGAGCTGGTAGATCGCGAGGTTGGCCGCCGGCCGCCCGTTCAGGCGCGACTGCATCGCGTAGTTCTGCGCCGCGAGCTCGATCCGCGCGACGTCGCCGAGCCGCAGCATCGAGCCGTCTTCGTCGGTGCGCACCACGATCTGCGCGAACTCCTCGGCTTCGACGAGCCGGCCCTTGGTGCTGATCGCGTACTGGAAGGCCGTGCCCGCGGGCGCGGGCATCTCCCCGACCTTGCCCGCCGCGACCTGGACGTTCTGCTCGCGGACGGCGGCGACGATCTCGTCGGCCGTGACGTCCCGCGCGTCGAGCTTGGCCGGATCGAGCCAGAGCCGCATCGCGTACTCGGCCGCGCCGAAGACGCGCGCGTCGCCGACGCCCGGGATCCGCTTGAGCTGGTCCCGCAGCTGCAGCGTCGCGAAGTTGCTCAGGAAGACGTCGTCGTAGGGTGCGTCCTCGGCGCCGACCACGCTCACCATCTGCGCGAAGTCCGGCATCTTCTTCTGCGTCTTGATGCCGAAGCGACGCACGTCCTCGGGCAGCCGCGGCTCGGCCGCCGACACGCGGTTCTGCACCTGCACCGTGGCGATGTCGAGGTCGACCGAAGGCTCGAACGTGATCGTCAGCGTGTACGAGCCGTCGCCGGCCGAGACGCTGGACATGTAGATCATGCCCTCGACGCCGTTGACCTCCTGCTCGATCGGCGCCGCGACCGTGTCGGCGACGACCTGCGCGTCGGCGCCCGGATACACCGCCGTCACCGAGATCGTCGGCGGCGCGAGGTTGGGGTACTGCGCGATCGGCAGCCCGAGCAGCGACACCACGCCGACCGTGATGATCACCAGCGACACGACGGTCGCGAAGATGGGGCGATCGATGAAGAACTTGGACAGCACAGAGCGCTCCTAGCGGTTGTCCCCGGTCACGCGGGGCGAGACCTTGACGCCCGGACGCGCGCGCAGCAGGCCCTTGACGATCACGCGGTCGGTCGCCGCGAGGCCCGCGAGGATCACGCGCCCCTCGGGTAGCAGCGGCCCGAGCTCGACGGCCCGGCGCTCGACGACGTCACCGTCGCCCACCACGAGCAGGTGCCGCCCGGCCTGGTCGGCGGCGAGCGCCGACTCCGGCACCAGGGTCGCCGCCTCCAGCTCACGCGCCGCGACCCGGACCCGCACGAACAGCCCCGGCACCAGCCGGCCGTCGGCGTTGTCGAACACCGCGCGCATGCGCAGCGTGCCGGTCGCCTCGTTGACCCGGGGCTCGAAGTAGTCGATCGAGCCCTGGAAGCCGAAGCCGGCGTCGCCGTCGCGCGCCAGCTCGATCACCTTGGAAGCCTTCGGGTCCTGCTGCTGCTCCAGCAGCTTCAGCACAGTGCGGTCGTCGACGGAGAACCAGACCCGGATCTTGGAGTTGTCGACGACCGTCGTCAGCGGCCCGGAGCCGAGCCCGCCGACCAGGCTGCCGACGACGTAGTCGGTCTCCATCGCGCGGCCGGCGATCGGCGCGGTGACGGTGGTGTAGCCGAGGTCGAGGTCCCGGATCGCCAGCTGCTTGTTCGCGACGTCGAGCTTGGCCGAGGCGACCTCGTGCTGCGCGCGGGCCTCGAGCGCCTGCAGCTCGGAGACGGAGCGGCTCTCGTAGGCCTTCTCGAGCTTGCGCGCCGTGGTGTCTGCGAGCCGCACCGAGGCCGCCGTCGCCGCTGCCTCGGCCGCCGCGGCGGCGCGCGCGGCGGCGAACGGCGCCGGGTCGATGCGGAACATGACCGCACCCTTGGCCAGCTCCGTGCGCTCGTTGTAGGCGACCTCGGTCAAGACGCCCTCGACCCGGGCGCGCACCTCGGCGCGCTCGTAGCTCTCGGTGCGGCCCGTGAACGTGCGGTAGATCGTCACGGGCTGCACCGCGGGCGCCTGGACGGTCACCTTTGGGGGCGGCGCGGGCTCGCGCACGGGCGGCTTGCGACACGCTCCGTGGAGGACGAGGAGGGACACACCGCCGAGCAGCGTGACACAGCGGGCCGTGGTCATGGCGCGAGGCTAGCTCCGCGTGCCGCAGAAGTCTCACGCTCGGCCGGGTTCGCGACGCTATCTTCTCGCCATGCGCAGCCTCCGCCGATCCGCCGTCGCGACCCTCTTAGCGTCCTGTACGGTCGGCCCGGACTACGTGCCTCCGGAGACCCCGGAGCAGGTGCCAGGAGCGTTCTCCGAGATCGAAGACCCCGCCTTCCGGCCAGGGGCCACCGACCTCGTGCGCTGGTGGACGGTGTTCGGCGACGCGCAGCTCGACCAGCTGATCGGACGCGCGAGCCAGGGCAACCTCGACCTCGCGATCGCCGTCTCGCGGGTCTCCGAAGCGCGCGCCCGGCTCGGCTTCCGCAAGGCAGGGCGCGCGCCGCAGGCAAGCTTCGGCGGCGGCGTCGCGCAGACCAGCTCGTTCCAGACCGGCTTCGAGAGCCGCACCGTCTCCAGCCTCGGCGCGGACGTGTCCTGGGAGCTGGACGTGTTCGGGCGGATCTCGCGCGAGGTCGAATCGGCGACCGCGGACTACCAAGCGAGCGAGGAGGACCGACGCGACGTGCAGGTCTCGCTCTACGCCGAGGTCGCGCGCGCCTACCTCGCGGTCCGCGCGCTGCAGACGCAGCTGCAGGCGGCGCAGAACAACATCGAGAGCCAACAGCGGATCGTGGAGCTGACGCACGCGCGCGCCGACGCCGGGCTGTCCTCGGCGCTCGACGTCCAGCAGGCAGAAGGCGTGCTCGCTGCGTCGGAGGCAGAGGTGCCCGGCCTGCGCATCAACCTCGCGCGCGAGATCAACACGCTCGGCGTGCTGCTCGGGCGCAACCCGACCGCGCTGCACGACGAGCTCGCGACGCCCAGGCCGATCCCGATCCCGCCCGTCCAGGTGACCGTCGGCGTGCCGGGCGACCTGCTGCGGCAGCGCCCCGACATCCGCGCCGCGGAGCGCCGGCTCGCGGCCCAGACCGCGCGGGTCGGCGTCGCGACCGCGGACCTCTACCCGCGCTTCGGCATCAACGCGTCGCTCGGCATGCAGCAGATCGGCGGCGGCATCTTCAACGCGGCGAGCCAGGCGTTCGCGCTCGGCCCGTCGATGCGATGGAACGTGTTCGACGGCGGCCGCGTGCGCAGCCAGATCCAGGTCGAGGACGCGCGCGTCGACCAAGCGCTGCTGCTCTACGAGCGCGCGGTGCTCAACGCCCTCGAGGAGGTCGAGACCGCGATGACGACGTTCACCGAGCAGCGCGTGCGCGTCGAGGCCGTCGAGCGCGCCGCGGCCGCCGCGCGCGAGGCGCTCCGGCTCGCGACCGGTCTCTACAAGGACGGGCTGATCGGCTTCCAGGAGGTCCTCGACTCGCAGCGCCAGCTGTTCCGGCAGGAGAGCAGCGTCGCGACCGCGCGCGGCGCGGCGAGCCAGTCGCTGGTGCTGCTCTACCGCGCGCTCGGCGGCGGCTGGGACCCCGCCGAGGTCGAGCAGCCGCCGGCGACGGCGGCGCCCGGCCCGGCTGACGCCGCAGCACCGGGACGCACCCGGTAGCATCCGGCGGTGCCCACCAGCGTCCCCTTGCTCGCCCTCGCGCTGCTCGCGGCGGCGTCCGCTGGCTGCTCGCTCCCGCGCGAGGCCGCCGCGGCGGGCGCGACCCGCGTGGTGACCTGGAACGTCCTGCGCGGCTTCCTCGACCGCACCCAGACCGAGCCCGCGCGAGCGTGGCTGCGAGCGCAGTCGCCCGACGTGGTCGCGCTCCAGGAGGTCAACGGCTTCACCGCCTCGAAGCTCGCGGCCGTGTCTGCCGGATGGGGACACCCGCACGCGGTGATGGCCAAGGAGCACGGCTACCCCGTGGCGCTGACTTCGCGCACGCCGATCGAGGTCGTCGAGCGGCGGCTCGAGGGCATGCACCACGGCTACCTGCACGCGCGGACCGCGGGCCTCGACGTCGTCGTCGTGCACCTCCACCCCGGCAGCTGGGAGTTCCGCCGGCGCGAGGTCGCGGTCCTCGCGCCCAAGATCCGTCGGCTGGTCGACGAAGGCCGCGCGGTCGTCGTGCTCGGGGACTTCAACGCGCACCACCCCCTGGACTGCGCGCACCTCGACGCGCAGGCGCCGCTGCTCGCGCGCCGCGCCGAGGGCAGAAACCTGATCGGCGAGCGCACCTTCGACTACGGGGTGCTCGCCCGCTTCGCGGCGGCCGGCGTCGTCGACGCTGCCTACCACGCGCTCGGCGAAGCCGCCGCGCGATCCGGGACCTTCCCGACCCGGCTGCTCCAACACGCGCGCGACGAAGCGCAGCAGGCTGGCTTCTTGGAGCGCATCGACTTCGTGCTGCTGTCCCCCGACGCCCTGGCGAGGCTCGGGCACGTCGACATGCCGCGGGGAGCGCCGCTCGACGAGGTCTCGGACCACTACCCCGTCGTCGTCGACCTCGAGCGGCGCTGACCGTCGCCGACCGCGCGCTATCGGATATCTTGCGCGGCCATGAGGCGCACCCGGCCTGCATCCCTGTCCTCGCTCCCCCGCGTCGTCGCTGCGTCCGTCGCGCTCGCGGCGCTCCTCGCGGCCCAGAAGCCCGCGGTCGCGTCGCCGGACGAGGCGCTCGCCGAGGCCTCCTGGCAGACCGAGCAGGTCGGCGTCGGCGTCGTCCTGGAGCGCGCGCACGTAGCCTCGCTCTTCGACGCGCCGCAGAACCTCTGCGTGCTCCGGGCCGACGCTCCGAGCAAGTCCCTCCGCCTCGGGATCGCGTGCCTCGACGACCCCGGGTGCGAGCGCACGTCGAGCATGGCCGCGCGCCGCGGCGCGCG
>CAZTQF010000079.1:0-8159 GCA_964615255.1 uncultured candidatus Brocadiaceae bacterium
AGCCGCTCGACGCCCGCATCACCTTCAGCCCGGGCATCTTCAACTCCGGCGAGGAGACCCGCAGCCGGGTCCGCGACGGACGCTACGGGCTCTGGCTGCCGCTGGGCTCGTGGACCGTGACCTACGAGGCGCCGGGCCACCTGCCCACCTCGATCCCGGTCACCGTCACGAGCTACGACGCGCCGGTCGTGCACGACGTCGTGCTCACCAAGGACGCATTCGCCTTGTTCGGTGCGGGCTGCCCCGGCTCGGTGCCGCAGCCACCGCAGACCTGCCCGGAGCTGAACCCAGCGGGCGGCACCCTGTCCAACACCACGCGCGACAACGAGTACTGCTACACGGTCGCGCAGAACGACGCGTTGACCGTCACCGGGTTCGAGATCTGGACCGCGTCGACCGGCGGCACCGTGACCGTTGCGGCGCACGTCTACCCGGACAACAACGGCGCTCCGGCCGCGACCGCGGTCGCCTCGACGACGATCCAGGTCGGCGCCGCTCCGGGCTTCTACACGGCCACGTTCCCCACGCCGGTCCCCGTGACCGGGCGCTTCCACGTCGGCCTCGACACCTCCGCGCAGAACGCCTACCTCAGCAACCTCACCGCGGGCGCCAGCGGGGGCGGCTACTACCGCGATCTCGTCAACGGTCCGCAGAACTGGACCGCGTCGGGCCTCGTGCAGCGCCCCGCGTGGCGCATCCTTTGCCAGCAACCGAGCGCGGGACGCGAGCCTGCCATCGGCTTCGACGGGCTCCCGCAGCTGGGGACCAGCTACGAGCCGACGCTGCGCGACGCCGTAAGCGGCTCGCTGGCGCTGCTCGCCTCCGGGCTGGACGACCAGACCTACCAAGGCCTGCCGCTGCCCCTGGCCCTGCCGGGGGCCCCCGGCTGCGAGCTGCTCGTGGCCGCCGACCTGCTCACGCTGGTGACGACCGACGGCAACGGGGAGAGCCGCGCGCCCGTGGCAGTTCCTACGGCGCCGTCTTTGGTCGGCGTCGTGCTCTTCCACCAGTGGTGCGTGGTCGACCTCACCGTCAACGCGCTGGGGATCGTCACCTCGAACGCAGGCTCTGCGACGATCCAGAACTGAGCGCTCGCGCAAGCCGCGCTGCCAAGGGAGCCTCGAGACCGCCCGGTCCGCCGGGCGCGACCGCCGCGCTCGGGGCCTCGCGCGCGGCGCAGTCCTACCTCATACTTGAAGCTGCCCCCTGAGACCGACAACCCATGCGCACTCATCCGCTCGTATTGCTCGCCACCTCGACGCTCGTCGCGCTCAGCGCGACCGCAACCGCGCAGGCGCCGCGCCTCACCAAGAACGGCGGCGGCCTCGGCGGCGCGCTGGCGTGTCCGATCGAAGGCGAGCCGAACGCGCCCTTCGCGCTGCTGTTCGACCTGATCGAGATCCCGACCTTTGTGCCGGCGCTGGGCGTCCAGCTCGACATCTCCACCCAGTTCGCGTGGTGGACCGCCAACACTCCCGGCTTCGTCGGCACGCTCGACGGCGCAGGCACCGCGACGCCGACCGTCACGGTCCCGGCCGACCCGACGCTGCAGGACTGCGTGTTCTCGTTTCAGGCGATCTCCGGCGCAGGACCGTACCAGGTCTCCAACCTCGCCCGGGTCACGCCGCAGCAGCCGGGCACGTTCGCGGCGAGCCTCGAGGCGCCGACGCTGCCGATCCTCGGCGGCGGCGCGGTCGCGTCCGGCGACGGCAGCGTGTTGTTCATCGGCGGCACCGGCCCGGCCGCACAGCGCTACGACTCGCTGCTGGAGAGCTGGTCGTTGGCGGGCGCGACCTTCGGCGTCGGCCTGCTGTCGCAGACGACGCCGCTCGCCGACGGCCGCGTGCTGTTCACCGGCGGGCTCGACATTGCGACCGGCCAACCGACCGACGCCGCGGCGATCTACGACCCGGCCGCCGGAACGACCACGACCCTGACGATGAATCAGGCCCGCGCAGGGCACGGCGCGTCGCAACTGGGCAACGGTCTGGTGCTGATCACCGGCGGACTCGAGTCCTTCGACCTCACCAACCCGCTGTCGATCTTCTCGAGCATCCTCAACTCGACCGAGCTCTTCGATCCGAGCGCCGGCAGCTTCTCGACCGGCCCCGGCATGCTCGAAGCGCGCGCGCTCCACACGCAGACCACCCTGAGCAGCGGACAGGCCCTGGTCGCGGGCGGCCTGTCGGTGCTGCCGATCGTCAACCTCCCGACCGTGTCGGCCACGGCGTACCTGTTCAACCCGGCGTCGGGCACCTTCGGCTTCCCGAGCCTGTTCAACGGCGGCCGCCTGCTGCACTCGGCCACCGCGCTCGACAACGGCAAGGTGCTCCTGTGCGGCGGCCTGAGCGTCGACCTGTCGGTCTTCCTCACGACCGGCAACATCGCCGACATCATCATCGGCACGCGCGAGGACTGCCTCGTCTACACGCCCGGGTTCTTCGGCTCCTTCCAGCAGGTCAACGGCATGCAGGTCGGCCGCGCCGGCGCTGCGCTGGCGCCGATGCCGGGCGGCGGCGCGCTGATCGCTGGCGGGTTCCAGCTGTCGATCGACGTCACCAACGGCAACTTCATCGCCGACGCGACGGACACCGCAGACCTGTTCTCGCAGTCTCCGAACGCCATCGCGCCGACGGGCTCGCTGTCGGCCCCGCGCCTGTTCCCGGTCGCCGTAGACCTGCCCGATGGCACCGTCATGATCGTCGGGGGCGGCCCGCTCGAAGCCGAGATCTACCAGCGCTGAGCCGCTGTCGGATTCGGCGCGGCGTCGCAGCGCCGCGCGCGAACTCCTCCCTTGCGCGCACCTCCGGCTTGCCCCATCTGAGTCCGTGGAGTTCGACACGACACCGATGACGCTGCCCAACGGTCCGGTGCCGATGTTCCCGCTGCCGGGGGTCTTCCTGTTCCCGCACCAGGTCCTGCCGCTCCACATCTTCGAGCCGCGCTACCGCGACATGGTGCGAGACCTGCTCGACGGCCCCGGACGCTTCGTGATCGCGTCGCCTCAAATGGGAGAACGCGAGCGCAGCGACCACCCGCCGGCCGTGGTCCCCGTCGGCGGGCTCGGCGAGATCGTCCAGCACGAGACGCTGCCCGACGGCCGCTACATGATCTGGGTGCACGGGCTCGCGCGCGTCCACATCGAGGAGGTCGAGAGCCCCCACCGCTACCGCCAGGTCGAGTGCCTGCCGTTCTTGGAGACCGAGGTGCCCGCGCCCGAGTCCGCGGACCTCTCGAGACGCCTGCGGGAAGCCGCGAGCGCGAGGCTGCAGGAGCCGGTGCCGCTGCCGGACACGACCCCGCCGAGCCTGCTCGCCGACCTCTTGCTCCAGACGCTGCACGGGACCCGGACCCTGGTCGAGCGCGGGTTCGCCGAGCCCGACGTCGCGGCGCGCGCCCAGCTGGCGCTGGACGCCGCCGAGCGACAGCGGCCGGACGGCGCGCCGCCGGGCGACGAGGAATAGCGGGGCATCTGCGCGCCGCCGCGGCTAGGCTGCCGGGATGCTGCCACACCGCGCATCGGAGGGCTCCCCCGCCAAGCGGGTCTACCTGGTCGGCGCCCACTCCACGGGCAAGACCACGGTCGCGCGCTGGATCCGGGACCGCTACGGCATCCCGATGATCGCCGAGGTAGCGCGCGGCGTGCTGGCCGAGATGGAGGCCCGGCTGGAGACGCTGCGGACCGACCTGGACCTCGTCGGCCGCTACCAGGCGGCCGTCTTCTCGCGTCAGATCGAAGCCGAGCGCGCGGTCGCCGGCCCCTTCGTCAGCGACCGGGCGTTCTGCAACATCGCCTACGCCGCGCACCACTCGGCGATCACGGCGCAGATCTTCGGGGATCCGCGGCTGCAGGAATACATGCAGTGGGTCCGGCAGGGCGTCGTGTTCTTCCTGCGCCCGCACAAGGAGCTGCTCGCCGAGGACGGCGTGCGCGCGAGCGTCGAGTGGGAAGAGGTGCTGCGGATCGACGGCATGGTCAAGCTGCTCCTCGAGCAGTTCGATGTGCCCTACATCCCGGTCGCGTCGCTCGCGATGCAGGAGCGCGCGCGCCTCGTCGAACGCGTCCTCGACCTCGCCGACGTCCCGCGAGCCGGCGGCATGCCGCGCGCCCGCGCCGCGACCGAAGCCGCCCGCTAGCCGCCCCCCCCCCCGGGAACACCGTTGCCGTGACGCATGGTTGCCGCCGCCAGCGCGGCTCTTAGCATCCTTCGCATGGTGAGCCCACCCACCCAGCGCCAGCTCGAGCGCGACCTGATCGAGCTCCTCGAAGCGCGGACCGGCCTGCGCCCTCGCGTCGCCATGCTCCTTGGCTCAGGGCACGCCTCGATCACCAACCAGCTCAAAGACAAGGTGGCGATCGCCGGGGACGACATCCCCGGGATGCCGCTGCCGTCGCCCGTCCACGTGGGGATCTTGGAGGGCGTGCCGGTCGCGGTGGCCGACGCGCCGCTCGCGGCCTACGAGGGCATCTCCAGCGCCGAGCTCGCACACCCGGTGCGCGTCCTGAAGGCGCTCGGGTGCGAGCTGCTGGTCGTGACCGGCGGCGCTGCGAGCCTGAGCCACCAGATCGAAGCCGGCGCGATCGCGGTCGTGGAAGACCACCTCAACTTCAGCAACCTGCACCCGCTGACCGGCCCCAACGACGACCAGCTGGGGCCGCGCTTCCCGGACATGAGCGAGCCCTACGCCGAACGCTGGGTGCAGCTCGCCCGCGAAGTCGCCGTGACCGCCGGGGTGCCGTGCCCGCGGGGCGTGTTCGCGGCCGTGCCCGGACCGAGCATGCCGACGCCCGCGGAGTACCGCTTCCTCAGGAGCGCGGGCGCCGACCTGGTCGGCATGTCCCTCGTCCACGAAGCGATCGCCGGGGTCCACGCGGGCTTCGAGGTGCTGGCGCTGGTCGGCGTGACCCAGCAGATCCGGCCCGGCGAGAGCAGCCGCGTGTCGATCGAAGAGATGATCGACGCCGCGGACCTGGCAGCGCCCCGCATGGCGACGCTGCTGGTCGGCTTCCTCGCCGCCGCCAGGGCCCACACGTGAGCGCTCGCGACGTCCAGCGCCCGCGCCTGGGCGTGCTGCTGAGCGGCAGCGGCCGCACGCTGCAGAACCTGCTCGACCGGATCGGCGACGGCCGGCTGCGAGCTTGCATCGCAGGCGTCGCCAGCGACCGCGACGACGCGTTCGGGCTGCAGCGCGCGCTCGAGCACGGCATCGAGGCGCGCCACCTGACCGAGCCGTCGCAGGTCTGGGCCTGGATCGAGGAGCTGGACTGCGACCTCGTCCTGCTCTGCGGATACGTCCGCCTGCTGCCCATCGAACCGGAGTTCGAAGGACGCGTGCTCAACATCCACCCGTCGCTGCTGCCCGACTTCGGCGGCAAGGGCATGTTCGGCGAACACGTGCACCGCGCTGTGTTGGCAGCCGGCCGCGCTGAGTCGGGCTGCACCGTGCACCTGTGCGACAACGAGTACGACAACGGCCGAGTCCTCGTGCAGGCGCGCGTGCCGGTCCTGCCGGGCGACGACCCGAGCGCGCTCGGCGCGCGGGTCTTCGCTGCGGAGTGCGAAGCCTACCCGGCTGCGATCCAGCTTCGCTGGCGCGAGCTGCAGGGGGCGCCTCCCGCAAGCTGAGTCACGCGACCGGCTGCGCGCGCGCTCAGCGCGGAGGACGCGCGCTGTGCCACCGCAGGTAGCGCCGCACCAGCTCGTCGAAGCTCGCGCCGAAGAGGATCACGGCGCCGACCACCGCGAACTCGAGCTGGTTGCTGTCGCCGACGAGGTTGATCGTGTTCGAGAGCAGCTGCATCAGCGCCGCGCCGAGCACCACGCCCAGCACGAGGCCCTCACCGCCACGCAGCGCGACGCCGCCCAGCACGGCGCCCGCGATCGCGTAGAGCTCGTAGAAGTTGCCGAAGCTCGAGGCCTGCGCCGAGTTCACGTCCAGCACGAACAAGCAGCCGCCGAGGCCGGCCAGCAGCGAACACGCGACGTAGGAGAGCAGCGTCAGGCGACCCGTCGCGACGCCGGAGAACCGCGCGGCCTCCTCGTTGCGACCGAGCGCGAACAGGTGTCGGCCCCAGACCGTCTTCTGCCACAGCACGCCCGTGAGCAGAGCGACCACGGCCAGCACCAGAAGCGGCGCGGGCAGCCCGAAGCCGTCGGTGATCGGCAGCTTGCCGGTCGCGAGCCACCGGAGCCCCTCCCCGGCGTCGCCCAATCCCATGGTCTGATCCCCGGTGAAGGACCGCATCACACCGCGGTACAGCAGCAGCCCGCAGAGCGTGACCACGAAGGGCTGCAGGCCGAGGCCGACCACCAGCAAGCCGTGCCACAGCCCGATCGCGGCGCAGAGGCCGAGGACGAGCGGCAGCGCGACGAGCGCCGACAGGCCGACCTCCTTGAGCAGCCACGGCAGCACGCAGCCCGCGACGCAAACCACGGCGCCGATCGAGAGGTCGATGCCGCCGGTGACGATCACGAACGCTGCCGCGACCGAGAGCACGCCGAACATGCCGATCCGACGCAGCAGGTTCTCGAGGTTGTACGACGACAAGAACGTGTAGCTGCCCGTCGCGTCGTCGCGGCTGAGCACCGCGGTCACGGCGGCGACGACCAGCAGGAGCGCTGCGATCCCGATCAACTTCTTCATCCTGCCTCCGTCGCCCCGGCCGCGCCGGTCGCCAGCATCATGATGTCTTCTTCGGTGCGGCGCTCGGCGACCAGCTCGCCGCGGACGGCGCCGTCCCGAAGCACGAGCACGCGGTCGGCGAGCTGGAGCACCTCGTCGAGCTCGGAGCTCACGAACAGCACCGCGAGGCCGCGCGCGGTCAGCTCGTCGAGTCGGCGGTAGATCTCTGCCCGCGCGCCGACGTCCACGCCGCGGGTCGGCTCGTCCAGCAGCAGGACCTTGGGCGAAGCGGCGAGCCACTTCCCCAACACGACCTTCTGCTGGTTGCCGCCGGAGAGCGTGCCGACCTCCTGCCGGCCGTCGCGGCACGCGATGCCGAGGTCCGCGACCGCGCGCGTCGCGACCTCCTCCTCGTAGGCGCGGTCGAGGCGCCGCCCGCGCGTCCCCAGCGTCGGCAGGGAGAGGTTCTCGGCGACGCTCATGGAGAGCACGAGGCCTTCGTGCTTGCGGTCCTCGGGCAGCAAGACGAGGCCTGCCCCGATCGCGCTCCGCACGTCGCCCGAAGCGACAGCGCGACCCGCCACCCGCACCTCGCCCGCGAGCCGGTCGTCCACGCCGAAGAGCGCGCGCAGCAGCTCGCTCCGCCCAGCGCCGAGCAGCCCCGCGACGCCGATCACCTCACCTGCGCGCAGCTGGAGGTCGACCACAGCGTCGGGGAACGCCGAGGTCCGGACGCCCCGCGCCTCCAACACGACCTCTCCGGGCTCGTGACCGACGCGTCGGTCCGCCGAGAGCGCTCTGCCAACCATGAGCTCGACCATGCGCCGCTGGCTGATCTCGTCCTTGGCGAGCTCGCCGCTGTTGCGTCCGTCACGCATCCCGACGACCCGGTCCCCGATCCGCTCGACCTCGGCCAGGCGATGCGTGATGTAGACGACGCCGACCCCGCGTCCGCGCAGCTCGCGCACCACCTCGAAGAGCCGGCCGGCTTCGGCCTCGGTCAAGCTCGAGGTCGGTTCGTCCATGATCAGCACCTGCGCGTCGGCGCGCAGCGCGCGCGCGATCTCGAGGAGCTGCCGCTCGCCGGTCCGGAGCGACGCCACCTTCGCGCGCGGGTCGACGTCGAGCCCAAGGCGCCCCAGCCAGCCCGCCGCTAGCCGGTCCATCTCCCGCTCGCGCAGCAGCGGACCGCGACGCAGCTCCGCGCCCAGGAACAGCGCCCCGCTGACGGTCAGGTTCTCGCAGAGCGCGAGCTCCTGGTGGATGAGCGCGATGCCGCGCCGGAGCGCGTCCTGCGGCCCCTGCAGCTCGACCCTGCATCCGTCACGCGCGACCTCGCCGCCATCGGGTCGATGCAGGCCCGCGAGGACCTTCATCAGGGTGCTCTTGCCTGCGCCGTTCTCGCCGACCAGGGCGACCACCTCGCCGGCGCGCACGGCGAAGTCCACCGCGTCGAGCGCGCGCACGCCGGGGAACGACTTGCTGACGCCGCGCGCCTCGAGCAGTACGGCCGGGCCCGCCAAGCTACTTGCCGA
>CAZTQF010000080.1:0-8067 GCA_964615255.1 uncultured candidatus Brocadiaceae bacterium
CGTTGCTCACGAGAGCCCCCGACAGAACGCGCCGACGACGTCGGTCATCCGCGCGGCGGCCGCGCGGCCGGCCTCGATCACCTCGTCGTGCGAGAGGGGGCGGTCGGAGATGCCCGCCGCGAGGTTGGAGATCAGCGACATCCCGCAGACCTCTGCGCCCGTGGCGCGCAGCGCGATCGCCTCGTGCACCGTGCTCATGCCGACAGCATCGGCGCCCAGCGTGCGCAACATGCGAACTTCCGCGGGCGTCTCGTAGGACGGGCCGAGCAGGCCCGCGTACACGCCCGCGGCGAGGTCCTCGTCGCACGAACGGAGTCGGTGCGTGAGCGGCGGCGAGTAGACGGCGCTCATGTCGGGGAAGCGCGGCCCGAGCGCGGGCTCGTGGTCGCCTACGAGCGGCGACCCTCCGGTCAGGTTGAGGTGATCCGTGATCACCATCAGGTCGCCGGCCGCGAGGCCTGCGCCGATCCCGCCCGCCGCGTTCGTCAGCAGGAACCGCGGCGCGCCGAGCGCCCGCAGGGTGCGAACCGCCCGCACGACCTCGCCGGCCGTCCAGCCCTCGTAGAGGTGGACGCGGCCGGTCAGGCACGCGACCGGCACGCCGTCGACCGCGCCGAAGACGACCGCGCCGCCGTGGCCCTCGACGCGCGGCGCGGGCCAGCCGGGCACGTCGCCGAACGGCACCTCGACCGACGCATCGAGCCGCTCGGCGAACGACTTCAGCCCGCTGCCCAGCACCATCGCGAGCGCGACGCCGCGGACGCGCTCGGCGCCGAGCTGGCCTTCGAGCCAGGCAGCGGCCCGCTCGACGTTGCCGGCCTCGGACGGCTCGGTCACGCCTCCCCCGAGGCCAGCACGCCGGCGACGCAGGCCGTCATGCAGGTCGCGATCGCGCCCGCGAACATCGCGCGCAGGCCGAGCTTGGCGAGGTCGCCGCGCCGCTCCGGCGCCATCGCGCCCAAGCCGCCGACCTGGATCGCGACGCTGCCGACGTTGGCGAAGCCGCAGAGCGCGAAGCTCGCGATCAACGCGGTGCGCGGCGACACCTCGCCCGCGGCCTTCATGTCGCCGAGCTCCTTGAAGGCCACCAGCTCGGTGAGCACGAGCTTGGTCCCGATCAGCTCGGACAGGGTGCTGATCTCTGCAGCCGGCACGCCCATCACGGCGGCGATCGGGTAGAAGACGCCGGCGAGCAGGCCCTGGATGGACCAGTCCTGCGAGACCCACTGCAGGCCCGCGTTCATCACCGCGACGAGGCCGAGGAAGGCGATCAGCATCGCGCCGACGTTGAGCGCCAGCTTGAGCCCGTCGCCCGCGCCCGCGGCGGCCGCTTCGACCACGCTCCCGTAGGGCGAGCCCTCCGCGCGCTCGACGCGGCCCATGGTCTCGCTGGTCTCGGTCTCCGGCCACAGGACCTTGCTGCAGACCAGCCCCGCCGGCACGGCCATGACGCTCGCCACCATCAGGTGGCCCGCGACCAGGGCGCGCTGGTCGGGGTCGTTGCCGCCCACGAAGCCCACGTAGAGCGCGAAGACGCTGCCGGCGATCGTCGCGAAGCCCCCCACCATCACCGTGAACAGCTCGCTCTTGGTCATCCGGGGGAGGAACGGCCGCACCAGCAGCGGCGCCTCGGTCTGACCGACGAAGACGTTGGCGCACGCCGACAGCGACTCGCTGCCCGACGTGCCGAGCACGCGCACCATCAGCCACGCCATGCCGCGCACCACCCACTGCATGATCCCGAGGTGGTAGAGCACCGCCATGAAGCTGCTGAAGAAGATCAGCGTGGGCAGCACCATGAAGGCGAACACGAAGATCCCAGCCGCCTGCTGCTCGCCGGTCTCCGGGTCGCCGGTCACCCACTGGCGGTCCTGGTCGACCAGCGCGCCGAACACGAAGTTGGTGCCGTCCTGCGACAGCCTCAGGAACGAGTCGACGCCGCGGCCGCAGGCCTGCAGCGCCGCGTTGCCGCCGTCCCACGACAGGAAGACGAAGCCGAGCAGCACCTGCAGCAGCAGGCCGACGCCGACGAGCCGCCAGCGGATCGCCTTGCGGTCGCGCGACAGGCCCACGCAAATCGCGAGCATGACGAAGATCCCGCAGAAGGAGACGAGCTGCATCGCGGCGGATGGTAGGTGGCCGAGCGCCTGCGCGCCCGACGTTTTCGGCCGCGCCGGCCGACGCGCTTGTCGCCGCGGCCCGAGGCGGGGACGATCGCGCGCCGTGGATCCGCGACTCCAAGCCCCCGTCGGCGCCGCCCGCCGCGCGCTCGCCGGCGGCCGCGAGGACCTGCTCGTCGAGGAGTCTCCGCTGCTGATCGACGTGCACGGCCAGACGCTGCTGACGATGCGCACGCCCGGCAGGGACGAGGACCTGACCTGCGGCTTCCTGCTGGCCGAGGGCGTGATCGGCGACCTCGACGAGCTCGAGGAGCTGCGCTGCACGCCGGCGGCGTCGGAGCAGCCGGCCGCGACGCGCGTCCGCCTCCGCGAGGCCCCCGCCGGGCTCGCCCGAGCCCGGCTCGCGCGCACCCACGAGATCCGCAGCTCGTGCGGAGCGTGCGGCGTCGCCGACCCCCAGGCGCTGCTCGCCGACGCGCCCGCGCTGCTGCCGGGCGTGCCGCGGGTCCCCGCAGCCGCGATCGCGACGCTCACCGCCGAGCTGGAGGCGCGACAGCGGCTGTTTGCCGTCACCGGCGGCAGCCACGGCGCCTTGCTCGCGACGGCCGACGGCGCGGTCCTGGCCGAAGGGGAGGACGTCGGCCGCCACAACGCGCTCGACAAGGCGATCGGCGCGGCCGCGCGCGCAGGCGTCGAGCTGCACCGCTGCGTCGCGGTGCTCTCCGGGCGCGCGGGCTTCGACCTCGTGGTCAAGTGCCTGCGGCTGCGGGTCGGCGTGATCGTCTCCGTCTCAGCGCCGAGCGCGCTGGCGTTCGACCTCTGCGAAGCGGCCGGCGCGACGCTGGTAGGCTTCGCGCGCGGCGCGCGCCACCGGGTCTACTGCGGAGCCGACCGCCTCACTTGACGGCGCGGGCGGCGGGCGGCGGCGCGTCGGAGACGCACCGGAAGCCGGTGTGGCAGAGCGAGGTGTCCGGCGTGGACTTCATCCGCGTGCCGGGCAGGTAGCCCAGGCAGTAGACGTCGCTGCAGAGGTAGGACCCGCCGCGCATGACGCGCTTCTGCGCGCCGGGCTCCTGCGGGTCGTAGCTCTGCGCCGGGCCCTTCGGGTCCTGCTGCAGCTGCGTGACGTCGCCGTAGCCGCGCGGGTGGTACCAGTCCTGGCACCACTCCCAGACGTTGCCCGACATCCCGTAGAGGCCGAAGCCGTTGGCGAGGAAGGCGCGCACCGGCGCGGTCTGCTCGTAGCCGTCCTCGCGCGTGTTGCGGCGCGGGAAGTCGCCGTTCCAGATGTTCGCGGGCAGCACGCCCGCGACCCGCTGCTCCTCGCCCCAGACGTAGCGCTGCTGGTCGAGCCCGCCGCGCGCGGCGAACTCCCACTCGGCCTCGGTCGGGAGTCGCTTGTCCGCCCACTTCGCGTAGGCGGCGGCGTCGCGCCAGCTGACGTGCACGACGGGGTGGCGGCCCCGGCCCCGGATCGACGAGCGCGGACCTGCTGGGTGGCGCCAGTCGGCGCCAGGGACGTAGGACCACCAGCGCCAGAACTCGCGCAGATCGACCGCGTCGGGCGGCGGCGTGAACACGAGCGAGCCCGCCACCAGCGACTCCGGCGGCACGCCGGGCACCTCCGCGGGCGTCGGGCGGCGCTCTGCGTCGGTGACGTAGCCCGTCGCGGCGACGAACGCAGCGAACTGGTCATTGGTGACCTCGGTCGCGTCGATCCAGTAGCCGCTCAGGGCGACCCGGTGCAGCGGCGCGTCGCGGTCGCCCTCTTGGCTGCCCAACGTCGCCTCCCCGCCCGGGATCCACACCATGCCGGCCGTCGCGTCGACGGGCGCCGCCGCGGCTGGCGCTTGCTGCGCCTGGGAGACCAGCGCTGCCGAGAGCAGCGTCGAGAGGGCTACCGTTCGCATGCGCGCATCGTCGCTCCGAGCCGCCGCGGCGGCAACCGCCGGCGCCGGCTCCGACGCGTCCTCAGCCCTCGGTCCGGTTGGTGAACAGCGCCGGGGTCGCTCCGCGATAGTCGAGCCAGCCCAGCCAGACGCGCGCGCCGTCCACCAGCATGCGCGGCAGGTCCTGCGCCGCGGCGCCGTCACCGAACGTCGCCGGCACCGTGAACCCGACGCCCAGGTCGGTCGAGGTCGCCAGCTTGATCCGCGCCGCGCCGACGCCGCCGCCGAGGTCTCCGCCGCGCCACGCCGAAAACACGTAGTTGCCGCGCAGCTCCAGCGTCGGCGCCGCCGCCGGTTCCACGACGTCGCTGAGGGTGACGTGCTCGGGCAGCGCGCCGGCGGCGCCGACGCGCGAGAAGGCGACGTTCTGTCCGCCGGCGACGTAGACCGCGGCGAGGCGGTCGCCGTCGGCGCGCACCGTCACCTCGCTGATCGGGCCGAGGTCGGCGCCGCGGAACAAGGTCGGCTGCGTCTGCCATCCGAGGCCCGAGTTCTGTGAGACGAGATACTCGAGCTGGCCGTCGCGCGTCCAGACGAGGCTCACGCGCCCGCCGTCGTCGCACACCGCGACTTCGCCGATGCCTGTGCTGGCGGCGCTGCGCAGCGCGCCCGCCGTCCAGAGGAAGCCGCCGTCGCTCGAGCGCGAGGTGTAGACGCCCGCGTCGACAGCGCCGAAAGCGTCGCTCGAGAAGGCGATCCAGGCGCCGTTCTCGTCGCAGCCGATCGCGTGGCCGTCGTGGTTCGCGCCCTGGTCGGAGACCACCGCCGTCGCCTGCCAGACGCCGCCGTTGTTCGGCGTCGCCGCCGCGTGCACCCGCCGCTGGTTGAGCCCGG
This sequence comes from uncultured candidatus Brocadiaceae bacterium, assembly GCA_964615255.1. Lineage (GTDB taxonomy): Bacteria > Planctomycetota > UBA1135 > UBA1135 > UBA2386. The sequence goes on from CAZTQF010000080.1 coordinate 4,904, forward strand.
CCGAGCCCTGCAGCCAGGCCGCGTAGACGCGCGCGCCGGCGCGCGCCAAGCGCAGCCGCGTCGACGGCCCGCCGCCGACCGCCGGCTCGACCGTGACGGCCGCGTCGAACGTCGTCCCGCCGTCCGCCGAGGACCGCGCCAGCACCTGCGCGCCGTCGCCGATCCAGGCGACCAAGACCTCGTCGCCACGCGCGGTGAGCTGGGGATCGCTGGGCACCTCCCCCCCGCTCAGGGTCTGCTGCGCCGACCACGTCGCGCCGCCGTCCAGGGAGCGTCGGTGGAGCAGCGCGCCGCCCTCGAGCCAAACCGCGTGCAGCGCGCGACCCTCGCCGACCGCCTGGAGCGACGAGCCCGCGCCCGCGTCGATCGGCGCGTCGGCCGCGAACAGATCGACCGGGTAGCCGTACATCGTGAACGCGCCGACCGGCAGGGAGTCGGTGCCGAAGGCGTTCTGCACCGCGACCGAGTTCGGTCCGAGCAGGCCGGGAGACGGCGTCGTGCAGGTCAAGGTGGCGTCGTCCACGACCACCGCGTTGCCCGCCGCGAGGCTCCCGAAGGTCGCGACCGTGTTGACGGCGCCGTTGAGCAGCAGCGAAGCGCCGGTGACCGTCGCCTGCTGCGGCGCGCTGACGAACGCGCTGTCCGGGGAGACGCCGGTGATCATCGGCGCGCCGCTGCGCACGAACTGGATGTCGATCGCGGCCGCGCCGCCGTTGGGGTCCTCGACGAGCAGATTGACCGTCGCCGCCGCCGGCGCCGCGACCGGCTCGAGCTCGAGCGTGAACGTCGCGCCGAATGCAGGCGAGGTGAAGCTCAGGCCCGCCGCAGCCTGACTGGCTCCGCCGACCGAGACCTGCCACGAGAGCGGGTCTCCGTTCGGGTCGGTCGCCGAGAAGTTCAGGGTCTGCTCCGCCGCGGCCGCCAGGACCAGCTGGAACTGCACGGGACCGCCGCCGAGCTCGGGCGCGGCGGTGAGCGCCGGCGGCTCGTTGGGCTCGGGGGGCGGCTCGCCGCCGCCGCCGCCGCCGCTGTCGCCGCCGCAGGATGCCAGCGCCAGCAGGGACAGCGACCAGATGAGAGGTGCGCGCATGGGCTCGGAACGTAAGCGGCAGCCGAGCCGCCAGGGCCGGATTTTCGCGGACTGCAGACTCGCGGTCGCGGTCAGCGCGCGAGCGCGCGACGCCAGAGCGCGCCGAGCTCGGCGTCGACCTGCGCGACCGCGGCGCGCGCGCCGACGAGGCAGGCGGGCCTCGGGCCGTGGACCGCGTTGCTGTGGGCGACCGCCTCGGCGGCGTGCAGGTCGGCAAAGGTCAGGTGCCGCTGCGCGCACCGCAGGCCCGTCGCTTCGGCCTGCTCGAGCAGCACCGCCCGCGCGATCCCGGGGAGCACGCGGCCGTCCAGGGGTGGCGTGACCCAGACGCCGTCCAGGCGCAGCCAGAGGTTGCCCAGCGCGGTCTCGAGCAGCGCCCCGTCCGCGCCCACGACGATGCCGTCGTCGGCGTCGCCGTCCTGCGCCTGCTGGCGCACGAGGTCGTAGAAGCGGCGCGGCTCGGCCTTCCGGTCTGCGGGCGGCGCGTCGTCGGGCCGCTCCAGGACCGTAGGGAGCAGTTGGACCGTCGTGAGGGGAGAGCGCCTCCGGCTGGACAGGACCACCTGCGCGCGGCCGCCGGACGGCACCAGCGACAGCCGCAGCACGTCGTCGGCGTGGCCGTTCTTCAACAGCACCTCGGCGGCGGCAGCGCGCAGGGCCGGGGACGGCGCGAACGCGACCCCGAGCGCCGCGGCGGTCTGCGTGAGCCGCGCGACGTGACGGGGCCACAGCGGCACCTCGGCGCCGCGCGCGCCCATGGTCTCGAACGGCGCGAAGCCTTCGCCGCGCGGCACGCGGGTCCCGCCGCAGAGCTCGCCGTCGATCCAGACGCTCACGTGCGGTCCTCGCCGGGGACCTCGACCCGGCACTGCAGCGCGCGCTCCAGCCCCGCCATCTTCGCCAACGACTCTCGCCACTCCTGGTGCGGGTCGCTGAGCGCGGTCACGCCGCCGCCGGCGTTGCCGCGCACGACCCCTTCTCGGTGCACGAGCGTGCGGATCGCGATGTTGAGGTGCAGCTGGTCTCCGGGGCCGATCCAGCCGATCGCGCCGGTGTAGACGCCGCGGCGCGCCACCTCGAGCGACTCGATGACCTCGAGGCAGCGGAGCTTGGGGCAGCCGGTGATCGAGCCGCCCGGAAAGGTCGCGCGCAGCAGGTCGACGGCCGATACGCCCGGCGCCAGCGTCGCGGTCACCTCCGCCATGAGGTGATGCACCTGCGCGAACGAGCGGTGCTCGGGGAACGGGCCGACCTGCACCGAGCCCGTGCGGGCGACCTTGCCGAGGTCGTTGCGCAGCAGGTCGACGATCATCGCCAGCTCTGCGAGGTCCTTCTCGCTCGCCAGCAGCTCCTCGAGCAGCGCCGCGTCCTCGACGCTGTCGGCGCCGCGCGGCCGGGTGCCCTTGATCGGGACCGTGCGCACCGCGTCCCCGTCCCGCCACAGGAACTCCTCGGGCGAGCTCGACAGCACCGCGGTGCCCGCGCCGTCCTCCACGTAGGCCGCGAACGGCGCCGGGCTCTGCTCGCACAGGCGCCAGAACAAGGCGCGCGGGTCGCCGTCGAAGCGGCCGGTGAACGGCTGCGTCAGGTTGGCCTGGAAGATGTCTCCGGCGCGGATGTGCTCCACGACCGCTCTCACCCGGCGCTCGTAGTCGCCGCGGCCGAGGTGCGCGCGGACCTGCTGCGCGGCGGGCACCGGCGGCGCGCCGGTAGGCACCGCGCCCTCGAACTCGCGCGCCGCCGCGAACGCCGTCAGGTGGACCAGCGGCGCGCCGAGGTCGTCGGCGGCGCGCGTCGGCCAGGGCTCGACGTCGAGGCCGAGGTCGTAGCCGAGCCAGCCCACGACGCGGCGGTCCCGCTGCAGCCGCAGGAACGCGTCGATGCGGTCGAACGCGCCGCGCCAGTCGGCCGCGGCGATCGTGAGCGACGCCGCCGGCTCCGTGCAGAGCCAGGTGCGCCCGCCGCCGCCGCTGTGCAGCAGCGCCACTGGGCCGCCGCGCGGCGCTGCGAGCAGCGCCTCGAAGGCCTCGGCGCTGCGCGTCACTTGCGCAGCCAGGACGGCTTGCGCTTCTCG
>CAZTQF010000081.1:0-8047 GCA_964615255.1 uncultured candidatus Brocadiaceae bacterium
CCGACGGCCGGTCGATCTCGGCGAGGATCTTGCGCGACTCGCTGTCCATGATCGTGACGTTGTCCATGTCCGCCGCGGTCAGCGACACGCCCTCGGCCGGATACGTGCGCTCGGCGTAGTGGAAGCGGCCGCCCTGGTGGACGAGCACGCGCAGGTCGTGCGCCAGGAAGTCCAGCACGTCTCGCGTCCCCGCGGCCTCGCCGAAGCCCTCGTCCTCGTCGAACGGCAGCTCGAAGGCCGCGCAGCGGACGTGGTTGGTCAGGATGATCGCGTTGTCCGGATCGATCGACACCGCGTCGCGCGGCGCGTCGAACAGGTAGCCCGGGTGCTGCATCAGGTACTGGTCCATCGCGCCGCTGCGCGCCACGACGACCACCGCGCTCTCCTGGCTGCGGCGACCGACGCGGCCGGCGCGCTGCATGGTGCTCGACACCGTGCCCGGGTAGCCCACCAGCACGCAGACGTCGAGGCTGCCGATGTCGACGCCGAGCTCCAGCGCGTTGGTCGACACGACGGTCCGGATCGCGCCGTCGCGCAGGCCCTTCTCGATCTCGCGGCGCAGGATCGGCAGGTAGCCGCCGCGGTAGCCGGCGATCCGCTCCTGGCCGATGTCCTTGAGACGGGCGTCGTCGCGGAGGTACTTGAGCAGCACCTCGGTCTGGGTGCGCGACCGGGCGAAGAAGATCGTCTGCAGGTCGGACTCGAGCAGCTGAGAGCCCAGCTGGCGCGCCGCCTCGCTGGCGGGCAGCCGCATCCCCGACGTCGGCTGCACGATCTGCGGGTTGAGGAACAGGAAGTGCTTCTTGCCGCGCGGGCTGCCGTCGTCGTCGACGACCTCCACCCGCTTCTCGAACAGCCGCCGGCCGTGCTCGCCGGCGTTGCTGATCGTCGCGGACGCGCCGCAGAACACCGGGTCGCTGCCGTAGTGCCGGCAGATCCGCTGCAGCCGCCGCAGCACGTTGGCGACGTGGCTGCCGTAGATGCCAGACAGAGTGTGCAGCTCGTCGACCACCACGAAGCGCAGGCCGGTGAACAGGCCCTGCCACTTCTGGTGGTTGGGCAGGATGCCCTGGTGGAGCATGTGCGGGTTGGTCAGCACCAGCGCGCCGTGCTCGCGCAGCGCCTGGCGAACCGGCGGCGGCGTGTCGCCGTCATAGACCGCGACGGTCAGGTCGTCGCGGCCGGTCGCGGCCAGCAGCTTCTCGAGGTCGGCCATCTGGTCGCGCGCCAGGGCCTTGGTCGGGTACAGGTAGAGGCCGCGCGCGTCGAGCCCATCTCGGATCAGCGCGTCGAGCACCGGCAGGTGATATGCCAGCGACTTGCCCGACGCCGTCGCCGTCGCGATCACCGCGTCCCGCCCTTCGTGGAGCAGGTCGGCGCACGCGCGCTGATGGGAGAACAGCTCGACGATCCCGCGGCTGTGCATGGCGTCGACCAGCGACGGGTGCAGCCACGCGGGGAACGCTGCCATCCGGGCCGGGCGCGCCGGCACCTCGTGCCACGCGTCGACCGTCCCGGGCGCGTCGGGCTCGTTCGCGCGGAGCCGGTGCACGAGCGTCGTCAGATCCACGGCACCACCACGAGACGATCACCACCCATGGCGGCATCGTAGCGAGACCCGAACGGAAACCAAACTTCCGAGCGGCGACGCCGCGGCCGTCGCCTCAGCGCTGCGCGGCGCGCGCGACCTCGGGCGCAGGGAGCGTCAGCGCGCGGCGCACGAGGGCTGCGACCTCGACCCAGCCGTGCTCGCCCCGGATCGCGCCGGCGACCTGCGCGGCCGCGGCGACGAAGCGCTGCGCACGCTGGCCGTCGATCGCGCGGTCGAGCACCCAGGCGACGGGACGCAGCGGCGCAGCGCACGTCGTCAGCGCGAGGCGCGCAGCCTGCGCGGTGATGGCGTCGCCGACCGGCGGCAAGCTCGCGAGGACCCGCGCGTCCGCGGGCGTCCCCTGCTGCTCGAGCAGGCGCGGCGCGAGCGTGCGCACCAGCAGGTCCACGATCCGCCAGCCACGGGCCGCCTCCACCGCCGCAGTGCGGCGGCTGTTGACGAGCATCGGGACCAGCGGCCGCAGCAGCTGGTCGCGCTCTTGGCCCGTCATGGCGTCGTTGCTGGCTCGGACCAGCGCGGCGAGGACCGGACACGCGCAGGCAGGCTCGTCGCTGTGAGCCTCGCCCGCGAGCCACGCGACCATCTCCATCGCGCACATGCCGTCCTCGCGCGAGGGGTGCGAGCCGGGCTGGAGAGGGATCGTTTCGAGGAGGCGCTTCATGACAACTGGCCCGAGGGTCACGCCTCCGGCCGAGAAGCGTATCCCAATGCGCGCGCAGCAGCCGCAGCGCCGCGACGAAGCGCCGACAGCAGCGACCCCTCGCCGTTCAGCGCGGCCCCAGCAAGCCGCTCGGCACCCGCTCCCGCGCCGCCGTCGGCGGCGGGATCCGAAGCAGGTGCGCGAACAGCGGCGCTCCGAAACCCGGCGTGATCGGCCCGGCGAACCGCAGCCCGCGCGGCAGACCGGCGCCCATCGCGAAGCCAACGACCTCGCGGTCGTAGGCGTGCGGCGAGCCGTGCGAGGCGGGCGTCGTCCCGTTGAGCCAGTAGGGCTTGTTGACGAACTGCACGTCGCCGGCGCGCCCGTCCACGATCGCGAACGCGAGCGCGCGACGGATCGGATCCGGGTGGTCGAAGTCCTCGCGCACCTCGTCGGTCGTGTAGGCGACCATGACGCCGCGGGCTCTGCCGGCGGCGCGCGCGGCGAGCGCTACCGCGGCGTCGGCGTGCGCGGCGATGGCGGCCGGCTTGAGGTAGACGGTGTTCTCGCTGACGCGCTCGACGTAGCCGCCGTCGACGCTGCCGTAGGCGCGGGTGAGCTCGGCCTGCACCGCCGACTTCACCCACGTGTAGAGCGGCCCGCGGCCAGCGGCGACCCCGGCGGCGCGCGCCTGCTCCGGCGTCGGGCCGACGCCGTGGTCCGCGGTCAGGAACACGGTCCAGCGCCCCTCGCCTACCTCCGCGTCGAACATCGAAAACATGGCGCCCAGGTCCTGGTCCAAACGCAGCAGCGCGTCACGGGCCTCGACCGAGTCCTGCCCGAAGGTGTGGCCGAGCACGTCGGTCGACGAGAAGCTGACGCAGAGCAGGTCCGGCACGTCGTCCTTGCCCAATCCCATGCCCCGCACCGCCGCGGTCGCCGCGTGCCGCACGATCGTGTTCCCAAAGGGCGACGCGTAGAGCTGGCCGTAGTAGGCGGGCCCCGGCGCCTCGAGCCCGCCGGTGAGCGGCTGCGGCAGCGTGCGGGCGCCCGCGCCGTTGCCGTGCGCGTTCTCGTAGGGGCGATCGTCGACGAGGCCTTCGTAGGCGGCGTCCGGACCGCTGCGCGCCCAGGCGGCGCCGAACCACTGGTCGATGGCGCGGCGCTCGTTGAACGCGGTGATCCACGCCGGCGTCGCGGTGACCCACCGCGTGTTGGTGACCAGGTTGCCGGTCGACTTCTCGAACCAGGCCGCCACATCGGCTGCGCCGCCGGCCATCAGGATCGCCGAGCGGTCCTTCCAGGACACCGACGCGACCTTGCTGCCCGGAATGTGCGCCTTGAGGGAGTCCGCGAGCGTCGGCACCAACAGGCGCGCGGGGCCTCGGTCCTTGCCCTCGGGCAGGTCTGCGAGGGCCGGCATGGGGACGCCGACGCAGTAGATCGACCGCTGCTCGTCGCGCGACCACCACTGGTTCTTGACGATCCCGTGCACGCTCGCAGGCGCGCCCGTGCCGATCGTCGCGTGCCCAGGGCCGGTCTCCGAGCAGGCGTGCTCGTAGGCGCACTCGTCAAACGTCACCCCCTCACGCTGCAGGCGCCGGAAGCCGCCGTCTTCCGCGTAGTGCCGCTCCCCCAGGGCGAACACCCAGTCCGCCAGCTGGTCGACCGAGACCAACACGACGAGCCGCGGGCGCTGTTGGGACGCGCACGGCGCGGCGGCGAGCGCGACGGCGAGGAGGAACGCAGAGCAGGTGCGACTCATGGGGCGAGTATCTTGGCCACGCGCTCGACCGTTCGCCACGGCAGAAGGCCGAGATGGTAGACCGCGATCGAGTCGACGCCGCGCGCCTCGCACGCTGCGCGAGTCTTCATCAGGTCGTCGTCGCGCGTGAACTGAGGCGACTTCGGCCAGATGCACAGCCGCCGCGGCGACGCCGCCGTCGCGCCGGCTCCTTCGTGGTCGAGCGTCGCGGCGATCTGCTCCGGACCTTCGCCGTAGCAGGTGAAGACGCGCTGGTCCGAGGTCGGGAACGCCGCCGCCGACGACGCCGACAGCTGGCTGCCGGTGAACCACCGGTCGGGGTGGACCTGGACAGCGCGCGCGCACGCGCCGCTCGCCGCCACGACCTGCTCGGCGAGCGCGGCGACGGACCGCCGTCGCACCGCGAGCACCGCCTCGACCCACGCGCGCTGCGCCTCGTCGAGCGCGTCGTCGTCGCCCGGGACCGCGGCCGGCGCCATCGCGTCCGCGTCCTCGGTGACCGCGTCGATGAACCCGCGCGCTGCAGCGCGGTGCGCCGCGCCGTCCTGCCCCATCCCCTCATGGAGCCGCAGGCAGGCGTCGCAGAAGCACGCCGACAGCGCGAACGCGAGCAGGCCCTTGGGGGTGAACGACTTCTTGTCGTGGTGGCTCGAGTGCTGGATCCCCATCTGGCCGAGCGCCTCGAACTCGATGGTGCCCAGGCCTTCGTGCGCCGCGAGGTCGCGGACCAGCTGCACGTGGTAGTCGCGCACGGCTGGCTGCGCCGGGCACAGCGCGTACGGGTAGCGGTCGCCGTGTGCGTTCTCGACGCTGAGCTGCGGCGCGCGCGTCCCGAAGCGGGTGTTGTGACCGAACACCGTCCAGGCGCGTGTCCGCAGCCCTACGGCGGCGGCGTCCGAACAGAGCTCTTCGAGGGGCGACGCGCGCCCGTCTCGCACCTCGCTCGAGGGCGACGGCTGCAGCTCGCCGTAGTCCTCGCTCGGTCGAAAGTGCACACAGCCGTCTTCGAGGAAGCGCACCCGCCGCTCCGGGTTCCACGGCGTCAGCCAGCGGCCGTCGTGGTAGCTGGTCGCGACCGAGACCTCGCCGAAGCCGAGGTCACGCAGCCGCGCGAGGCCGCCTCGGTCGCGCAGCGCGCGAAGATCGAACGGGTGCACGTAGAGGGCGAGGTCCATGGCAGGAGCGTAGTGGTCGGCTCCTGCGGTGCTACCATGCAGGGGTGTCGCCCAACGCTCTCCTGACGCTCGCGCTGCTCGCCGCGCTCCCTGTCGCCCTCGCGGCGCAAGACGACCCCGCGGCCGCGCGACCGCCGGTCGGCGCCGACCTGAGGTTCGCCGACGGCACGTCCGCGACGACCTTCTTCCACCGCGCGCACGACGAGGATCACCACCACGACACCTGCAAGGTGTTCCACCACGTGCGCGCGCTCGACGGCACGCTGCTGACCAAGGGCAACGGCGGCATGTTCGAGCACCACAAGGGCCTGTTCATCGGCTGGAACCGCACCGCCTGGAACAAGCGCCGCTTCGACTTCTGGCACATGCCCAAGCAGGAGCTGCAGGTGTTCGCTGGCTTTCTGCCCCACACCGCGCTCGGCATGGCGGAGGGCGCCCAGGTCTGCCGGATCGATTGGATCACGCCCGAAGGCGAGGTCGTGGTCGCCGAGCGCCGCGGCCTGCACCTGCTCGACCAGCAGCAGGACCACTACGTGCTCCACCTGCGCAACGAGCTGAAGGCGCCCAACGGCAAGGTGCGGCTCGCCGGCGATCCACAGCACGCCGGCCAGCAGTTCCGCGCGCCGCAGCGCTTCGCGCCGAAGGACGCCGTCAAGGTCGCCTACGTCCGCCCGCCGGACGCCAAGGAGCACGGCAACGACGTCTGGACCGGCTGCGACTGGATCGCCGAGGTCCAGCCCTACGGCGAGCGGCGCTACACGATCCTGCGCGTCGAGGGGCCGGGCAACCGCGGCGAGACCACCTGGTCGACGCGCGACTACGGCCGCTTCGGCGCGACCCGCACGGTCGACGTGACCAACGAGCAGCCGCTGGTGCTCGACACGTACTACGTCATCGCCGACGGCGCGCGCGACGCGGCGTGGTGCGCTGCGCAGGCGAAGAAACTGCGCGCGCCCGCGGCCAAGAAGGGCGACTAGCGCTCGCCGTCGAGCCGGCGCTCGAGCTCGTCGACCCGCGCCTCGAGCGCGGCGAGGCGTTCGAGCACGGTGTCGTCCGACGCCGACGTCACGGGCGGTGCAGCCGGCGACGGCGGCGCGTCGAGAAACTCGGCGGACGACGCGCGCTCCACCTCTCCCCCAGGCCCGAGCAGGTGCGCCCAGCGCGCGTCGCGCTCGCGCGGGCGCTTTTGCTGGAGCGCCACCAGCGGCCGGGGCCGCGCCGCGAGGTCTCGCAGCACGTCCTCGATCTGCGCCGGCGTGCCGTGGAAGCCCAGGCGCGCGACGCGCGGCTTGAGCGCGCCCGGCGCCTGCGGACCGCGCACCAGCAGCTCGCACAGCACCGCGAGCGCGTCGTCGCCGAGGCCGAGCAGCTCGTCTAGCTTGTGCCGGAACTTGGCCGCGCGGCCGCCGCCCTCGACCCGCGCGATCACCTCGCGCTGGTGCAGCGCCATGCAGGCGCCCGCGACCTCGAAGGGCTCGAGGTCCATCACCGGGTCGCGGTTGTTCTTCTGGTTGCAGCCCGTGACCAGCGCGTTCTCGGTCATCGGGTAGGTGTCGGGCACCGTGCGCTGCTTCTCGATCAGCACGCCGACGATGCGGGCTTCGGTCCGGTCCAACTCCACCATGGCGACGATCCTCTCGGAGGTGTGCTGCCGGCCAACCCCGGCAGGCACGGCCAAGACTCTAGCGAACGCGTCCCGCCAGGGGCGACCCGCTGGACCCGGCCCTGGCCCCATTTCCTGCAACCGACGGGGCGCGGTAGCGTTGGCCCCCAGCCATGATCCGAACGACGCTGACGATGCTCTTCGCGCTCGCTCCGCTCTCGCGGACAGCGGCGCCCGTAGCCTCCGCTGGAGAGGCCCCGCGCGCAGCGGCGCAACCCGCGAGGCTGATCCGCGCAGAGGTCCGAGTCGGCAACAACGTCGTCTTGCGAGGCACCACCTCGGACGACGGCAGCCCGGACGCCGACGAGGTCTGGCTCGCCGCCGATCAGATCAAGCTGCTCCCGACCGAGCACTTCGCGGCGCTGAAGGTCCCCAAGGAGGCGACGAAGCACCTGGTCGTCGGCACCCCGATCCCGTCCGACGGCGTGACCGACCACGAGCCGGCCCACCGCGACGCCGTCTTCTGGATCTCCGCCGGCGGCAAGATCGAGGGGATGACGCTGGAGATCGAGCGCACGACGACCCGGCTGGGCAAACCTGCCTGGAAGATCCCGCGCCACGTGCTGACGAACCGCTTCGACTACCGCCTGATCGCGCGCTACCGGGCGCGGCAGCTGAAGAAGCTCGACCGCAAGAAGTGAGCTCCGGATCAGGCGCCGTAGACGCGGCCGAGGCTGTCGCGGAACTTGGCGACCAGCGGCCGGTACGCATCCGCGGCTGGGCCGGGCGCCGTCTCGGCGCCGAGACGCACGAACGGCGCGGCGACGTCGTCGGCGCTGACGTCGTCGCCGGCAGCGCGCCGTGACGCCCAGCACGCCTGCAGCGCGCCGCCCAGCGCCGCCGACTCGGTCTCCTCGAGCACGCGCACCGCGACGCCGAAGACGTCGGCGAGGATCTGGCGCCACAGACGGTTGTTGGCAGCCCCGCCGGTGAGCCGGACCTCCTCCAACTGCACGCCGAGCGCCTTGAGCCGCTCGAAGCCGAGGCCGAGGTTCATCGACGTGCCCTCGAGCGCGGCGCGGTAGAGGTGGCCTGGACGGAGCGTGCCGGGACGCATGCCGAGCAGCGCGCCGGTCGCGCTCGGCAGGTCGGGGACGCGTTCGCCCATCAGGTACGGCAGCCACAGCAGCCCGTCGCTGCCGGGCGCGACCTGCGCGGCCGCCGCCGTCAGCGCGTCGTGGTCCATGTCCGT
>CAZTQF010000082.1:0-8026 GCA_964615255.1 uncultured candidatus Brocadiaceae bacterium
GTATGCCTGTTCGACCGCGGCGGCCTCGTCGCCGATGGGCCGTCGCGCGCGGGCCATCATCGCGTGGCGGGCGTCTTGCTGCGGCGCGTCGCTGTCGGAGTCGCGGACCAGCAGCGTCGCCCGGCGATCGGCGACCAGGTTGCGCGTGTGCTCGGCGATGTCGGAGACGAAGATCGCGACGTCGCCGCGCTCGAGCACCGCGTAGGGAACCACCGAGCCATACGGCCAGCCGCCCGCTGACGCGTGGCCGGTGCAGAGCACGCCGTGGGTCTCGCGCGCGAACAGCGCGCGGACCGCCGTCCGCTCCTCGTCGGCGCCCGCCATGCGTCCGCTCAGCGCCGCGCGCGGGTGCGTCGCCCCTTCTTGGGCTTGCTCTTGATCAAGATGTCGACCCGACCGTTCTTGCTGGTCTCGCGCTCGACGTCGAACGCCTTGGTCGCCTCCACGAGGCTCGACAGCTTGCCGTGGCCGTAGCTGCGCGCGTCGAAGTCCGGCTGCTGCGACATCACCTTGGCGCCGACGGTGCCGAGGTCGGCCCAGCCCTCCTCGTCGTCGCTGCGCTCGACGGCCCAGCGCAGCAGGTCGATCAGCTCGTCGTCGATCGGGAGCGTCTCGCCGCGGCTGCGCGGGTCGTCCTCGTCGTCGTTCCCCGGCCGCCGCGCGCCGCGCAGGATGTCGGTGTGCACGAAGCGGTCGCACGCGGTCACGAAGGCGCGGGGCGTCTTGCGCTCGCCGAAGCCGATGACCATCAGGCCCTCCTCGCGGATCCGCGAGGCCAGCCGCGTGAAGTCGCTGTCGCTGCTCACGAGGCAGAAGCCGTCGAGCTTGCCTTCGTAGAGCAGGTCCATCGCGTCGATGATCAGCGCGCTGTCGGTGGCGTTCTTGCCGGTGGTGTAGCGGAACTGCTGGATCGGCTGGATGGCGTGCTCGAGCAGCTCCTTCTTCCACGAGTTGAGCGAAGGCGTGGTCCAGTCCCCGTAGATGCGCTTGACCATGGCGGTCCCGTAGTTGGCGACCTCGGCGAGCAACCCTTCGAGGGCCTTGGCGGAGACGTTGTCGGCGTCAATCAGCACCGCGAAGCGGCGCTGGGGAGGAGGCGATGGCATCGCGGCACCCTAGCGCCTGTTCGCCCGGATCGTCACCGCCGAATCGGATCCGCGCAGATCGGCGTCGTGCGTGGCGCGCCGCTTGGGCACAATGCCCGGCCATGGGATCGCTCTGCACCCGCGCCGCCGTGCTCCTCGGCGGCCTCCTGCTCCTCGGCCTGGCGCCGGCGGCGCGTCCCGCCCGGGGCGAGGCCCTGCCGCACCCGCACTTCCCCAAGACGCTGATCTTCGCGATCCCCAAGGGCCCGACGATCACGGTCAAGCACCTGACGGTGACGTTCGACGGCGAGGGGGCCGCTGCGATGAAGCGCGGCGAGGCGTGGCACCTCGCGGGCGCCACGTTCGAGACCGACGCGGCGCTCGTCGTCGGGGGGCAGCAGGTCGCCGCCGGCAAGTATGCGCTGAGCGCGCGCAAGGCTGCTGAAGGTTGGGCGCTGACGCTGCACGACGGGCCCGGGTTCAGCCGCCCGCCTGCCGACGCCCTGGCCCTGGAGACGAAGTTCGTGGCCGGGACGGTGGAGTTCGAGCACCTGAGCTGCGACATCCAGCCGGGCGGCGACAAGAAGAACACGCGGCTGTTCCTCGACGTCCGGTTCGACGACATGCTCGCGCGGTGCCTGATCGAGCTGCCCGAGAAGTGAGCGCGTCCGCAGAGAGTGTGGGGGCGTCGGTCCAGCTCACCGCGCGCGCCAGCGGCTTTGCGCGTCGCGGCCGGCCCTGGTTCTACCGCGACGACCTGCAAGGTCCCGAGGTCGAGGCGGGCCGACTGGTGCGCTGCCGCGACGAACACGGCCGCGATCTCGGGCTCGGCGTGACCTCGGCCAGCAAGCTGGCGCTGCGGCTCTGCGGGCCGTGGCCCGGCGACGGCGTGCCGGATCGGGAGGCGTTCTTCCGCGCGCGCCTCGACGCCGCCGTCGCGGCGCGCGTCGGTCGGCTCGGCCCGGAGGACGGCGTGCGCCTCGTGCACGGCGAGGCCGACCGCCTCCCTGGGCTGGTCGTCGACCGCTACGGAGACCTCCTGGTGCTCCAGGCGACGAGCGCGTTCGTCGAGCGCTCGCTCGACGCGATCGTGCCCTATCTCGCCGACCGCTGCTGTGCGTCGTCGGTGGTCGCGCGCAACGACGTGCCGACGCGCAGGCGCGAGGGCTTGCCCGAGCAGGTCGAGCTGCTCCACGGCGCGCGCAAGGTCGAGGTCGACATCCTCGAAGGCGACGTGCGGCACACGGTGCGGCCGCTGACCGGCCACAAGACCGGCTTCTACCTCGACCAGCGCCCGGCGCGCGCGCTCGTGCAGTCGCTCGCCAAGGGCAAGCGGGTGCTGGACCTGTTCTGCTACCAGGGCGGCTTCTCCCTGCATGCGCTCCGCGGCGGCGCGCGCGCGGCGCTCGCCGTCGACCAGTCCGAGGACGCGCTCTCGCAGGCGCGGCGCGACGCCGATCGCAACGGCCTCGACGGGCTCGAGACCCGCTGCGGGGATGTCTTCGACGTGGTTCGCGCGCTCCGCGAGCGCGGCGAGGACTTCGACCTGATCGTGCTCGACCCGCCGGCGTTCGCCAAGTCCAAGCGGGAGCTCGCCGGCGCCGAGCGCGGCTACCGCGACCTCAACCGGCAGGCGCTGAGGCTGCTGGCTCCGCACGGCCAGCTCGTGACCTGCACGTGCAGCCACCACGTGACGCCAGGTCGCTTCGAGGAGCTGGTCCGGCAGGCGGCCGCGGGGCTGCCGTTCCGGATCGCGCTGCGGCAGCGGCTCGGGGCCGGCGACGACCACCCCGCGCTGCTCACGCATCCGGAGAGCGAATACTTGAAAGTCCTGCGCGTGCAGCGGATGGAGGACTCGTGAGCGACGCGGCGCAGCAGGACATCGAGGTCTCCGTCAACGGCGCTGCGCGGCGGGTGCTGCGCGGCAGCTCCGTGGCGGACCTGATCGACGCGCTCGGATTTCGGCCCCAACAGGTCGCCGTCGAGCGCAACAAGGCGATCGTGCGCCGCCCGGACCGCGCGGGCACGCTGCTGCAGGACGGCGACCAGCTCGAGGTCGTGACCTTCTTCGGCGGCGGGTAGGACCGCACCCTTGAGTCGCGACAGGTCGCGGCGCACGATCCAGGCGTGACGATCGTCGACGAGCCGCTGGTCCTGGGACCGCACACGTTCACCTCGCGCCTGTTCCTCGGCACCGGCAAGTATCCGGACATGGAGTCCATGGTCGCGGCGCTGGACGTCTCCGGGACCCAATGCGTGACCGTCGCCGTGCGGCGCATGGAGATGGGCGCGCCCGCGGGCAAGACGCTGCTCGACTACCTGCCGAAGGACCGCTACACGCTCTTGCCCAACACCGCCGGGTGCTTCGACGCCGAGCACGCCGTGCGCACGGCGAGGCTCGGCCGCGAGCTGGGCATCGGCGACCTCGTCAAGCTCGAGGTGCTGGCCGACCCGCAGACGCTGCTGCCCGATCCGGTCGGCACGCTGGAGGCCGCAGAAATCCTGGTCAAGGAGGGCTTCACCGTCCTCTGCTACACGAGCGACGACCCGGTGCTCGCCAAACGCCTCGAGGACGTCGGCGTCACCTCGGTGATGCCCGCCGGCGCGCCGATCGGCTCGGGGCAGGGCATCCAGAACCCCAACAACATCCGCATCATCCTGGAGCGCGCCGAGGTGCCGGTCATCGTCGACGCCGGCGTCGGCACGGCCAGCGACGTGACCTTCGCCTTCGAGCTGGGCGCCGAAGGTGTCCTGCTCAACACCGGCGTCGCGCTGGCGCGGGAGCCGGTGCGGATGGCGCGCGCCATGAAGGCGGCGGCCGAGGCCGGCCGCGACGCGTTCCTCGCCGGGCGCATCCCCAAGAAGCTCTACGCCAGCGCGTCGTCGCCCACGAGCGGCGTGATCGCCGGCGAATGAGCGACGCGGCGCGCGCAGCTTCGCAGGCCCTGCTGGCGCTCGTGCTCGCTGGGCTGCTGGGCGTCAACGTCTGGCTCGGAGTGTGCACGGCGCTGGCGGCGGCGCTGGTGTTCCCGCCCGCAGCCTGGCGGCCGCTCGGGCTCGCGCGCGCGCTGGCTTGCTACGGCGTCTGGTTGGTCTTTTGGGTCGCGTTCGCCGCTGCCTACCTGCGGGTGATGCGCGCGGTCGGGCACCCGGTCGCGCCGCAGGGATCCCTGCAGGCGCTCGCCGAGCGCGGCGTCACCTTGCCGAGCTTCTGGCTCGAGGTCACGGTGATCGTCTGCGTCGCGCCCGTCGTCGAGGAGGTGATCTTCCGCGGCTACCTGTTCGCGTCGGTGTGCCGCGCCGTGCCGGCTTGGCTCGCCCAGCTGATCGTCGCCGCGCTCTTCGGCCTCGCCCACGGCCTCGAGCACGCGCTGCCGATCGGCGTGCTGTCGCTGGTGTTCGGCTACCTGCGCGGCCGGTCCGGGGCGCTGGCCCCGTCGATGTTCGTGCACGCGCTGCACAACGGACTGATGGTCTCGGCGGTCGTCTGCTGGCCGGGGCTGCTCGATCTGCTCTATGCTCGCTGACGTCCGATGAGCCACGACAAGCCCAGCCGATATCCGCCGCCCGACGCCGCGGCGCGTGAGTTCCAGACCTTCCCCGACATGGTCGGGAGGTTCGTGCGACGCGGCGGCGCGATGGTCGCGGACAACGCCGCCGTGGTCGGGGACGTCCGGCTCGGCGCCGACGTCGGCGTGTGGTTCGGCGTCACGATCCGCGGGGACGACGCATCGATCACCATCGGCGAACAGACCAACGTGCAGGACAACACCTGCATCCACGTCGACGTGGGCGCGCCGCTGGTGATCGGCAGGGGCGTGACCATCGGCCACGGCGTCACCGTGCACGGCGTCGAGATCGGCGACTTCGCGCTGATCGGGATGGGGGCGGTGGTGCTCGGCGGCGCCCGGATCGGCGAGTATTCGATCATCGGCGCAGGCGCCCTGATCAAGGAAGGCGCGGTGATCCCGCCGCGTTCGGTCGTGCTGGGCATGCCCGGCAAGGTCGTCCGGCAGGTGACTGACGAGGAGATGGAGGGCATGCGCTGGCGGGCAGCGCACTACGTGGAGCGCGCCCGGACCTACCTCGCGCCGCCGCAGCGCTGAGCGCGTCGAGGACGTCTGGATCGGGTAGTTTTCCCGCCAGCCTGCGGTCGGAGGCATGAGGTCAGGATCCCCGTGGCAGCGGGGGCACCCGCGCGGAGCGGCAGCGCCAACGGTCGGCCGTATTGCGCCGCAGCGCTCGCGTCGGGTGCTGTGGTATGCTCCTCGCGCCAGATCGGGAGGTCTGGTGTCCTGCCCATGAACCGTCTCGCTGCACGCTCGTCCCTCCTCCTCCTCGCTGCGCTGCCCGCAGGCTGCTCCGACTTCCTCGGCGGTGGTGACCTCAACCTGGGGGCCACGCCTGCGTTCGAGACTCGCGTCGAGGTCGAGACCGGCTCTGCCAACCACGCCGACTACCACGTCGCCGACCTCGACGGCGACGCGGTGCTCGACATGGCCGTCGTCAGCCTGACGGGGGAGCTTCGCGTCCTGCTCGGCAACGGCGCGACCTTCACGGTCGGCCAGCAATTGCAGCTGGGCGGCCTGCCGCTGTGGCTCTCCGGCGGCGACTTCGACCAGGACGGCGACGAGGACCTGGTCGTGGTGCGCAGCGACGCCCAGGAGACCAACATCCTCGAGAACGACGGCAACGGCACCTTCAGCCTGGCCGGGTCCATCGCATCGGGCGCGGACGCGCTCGCGGTCGCAGTCGGTGACCTCAACGGCGACGGCCTGCTGGACGTCGCGGTGGCGCGTCCGAGCCAGCCGGAGGTCGTCTGCGGCTTCGGCGACGGCGGCTTGGGCTTCACGAACCAGACGTCGCTGGCGCTGCCGGGCGGCGGCACCGCCTTCCACCTCGCCGTCGGCGACGCAAATCGGGACGGCGACAACGACCTCGTCGTCGCCGACACGGCGCTCTCGCGGCTGGTGGTGTTCTCCGGCCAGACGGCCGGCGCGGGCGTCGGCAGCGAGGTCTGCGTCCTCGACGTGCCCGGCGTGCCCGGGGCCGTGACCTTCGGCGACCTCAACGCCGACGGCCTCGACGACGTCGTGGTCTCCGCGTTCGCGGCCGACCGCTACGTCGTCATCACCGACATCCAACCGCCGGTGCCGGCCGGCGCGGGCGGCGTGGCGACGTGCGCGTATTCTTCGTTCGACGTCGAGGTCCCCGCGCAGCCTGCGTTCGCGCAGGTCGGCGACGTGACCGGGGACGGTCGCAACGACCTGGTCAGCTGCCTCGCGTTCCACGCCACGATCGCTGTGGTGCCGGGGCTCGCCGGCGGCCAGATGGGCGAGCCCGTCGTGCTCGACTCGACCGGCCTGCCGCTGCGCCCCTTCATCGGCGACTTCGACAACAACGGCCGAGACGACGTCGCGGCGCTGTCCGGCCTCGGCAGCCGCGTCAACCTCTGGCTGGCGTCGGCGGACGGCCGCCTCAACGGCGCGCGCAGCTACGGGTCCTCGCTGCCTACGGCCGCGTGGCTGGAGGGCGCAGACTTCGACGGCGACGGCGACTCCGAGGTCGTCACCGGCAGCACCAACGACACGCACATCGCGCTCCTGGGCGGCGAAGGGCAGCTCGACCTGGAGCTCACGCTGGACGTCGGCGCGGACATCTACCAGCTGAAGGCCGCCGATCTGGACGGCGACGGCCGCCAGGACCTCGTCGTCGGCGTGCCAGGCGGCTTGCGCCTGCTGCGCAACACCTCGACGCCCGGCGCCTACAGCTTCGAGGTCCTCTCGACCTCGCCGGTGGCGCTCGGCAGCGGCAGCTACCCGTTCGGCATCGAGGTGGTCGACTTCAACGCCGACGAGCGGCTCGACCTCGTCGTCTGCGACTACCTGGGCGGCGGCATGCACATGGTCCCCGGGACGGCGTCGCCGTTCGAGTTCGGCGCCGAGGTGGTGGTCAACGTGGGCGGCGGTCCCGTCGAGGTCGTGGCCGCGGACTTCACCGGCGACGGCCTGCAGGACTTCGCGGTCTCGCGCACCAACCAGTCGGACATCGCCATCCTGCGCAACGACGGCGCCGGTCAGTTCGTCGAGAGCTTCGCGGTCCCGGTCGGCGTGTCGCCGAACTACCTGGTCACCGCGGACTTTGACCGCGACGGACGCGCCGACCTGGTGGTCAGCAACGCGACCTCGGGGACGGTCTCGGTCCTGTTCGGCGGCGAGAGCGGCTTCACGGGCAGCGACTACCCGGCGGGCGCGGCGCCGACCGCCCTGCTGGCCGAGGACCTGACGGGGGACGGCATCGACGACATCCTGGTGGCGTCGCTGCAGAGCGGTGACTTCCGGATCCTCGTCGGCGACGGCTCGGGCGGCTTCCCGCTGCTGCCGAGCTTCCCGGGCACGCTCGGCGCGAGCGACGCCGTGCTGCAGGATATGACCGGCGACGGCCTGCCCGAACTGTTGATCTCGAGCCTGGTGACCGACCGGGTCTCGCTGGTCCGAAACATTCGTCAGTGACTCGGGCGCGGCGCTGCGGCACGCTGCGATCTCCCCGCAACCCGCAACCCTCGCTCCCGACGTGACCGACGACTTGATGGGGGTGATCCTTGCCGCCGGCAAGGGCACCCGGATGCGCCCGTTCTCCGAGCACTGGCCGAAGCCCATCCTGCCCGTGCTGGGCAAGCCGCTGATGGCCTACCAGCTGGAGATGATGGCCGGTATGGGCATCCGCAAGGTCGTGGTCGTGGTCGGTCACCTCGGCCACGAGGTGGTGCGCGCGCTCGGCGACGGCAGCGCGTGGGGGGTGTCGATTCAGTATGTCGAGCAGGAGCACATGCTGGGCATCGCGCACGCCGTCTGCCGCCTCGAGGCGCACGTTGACCGGCCGTTCTTCCTGTTCCTTTGTGACATTTTGGTCGCCACCGAGAACCTCGACGAGATGCTGTC
>CAZTQF010000083.1:0-8001 GCA_964615255.1 uncultured candidatus Brocadiaceae bacterium
TTTCCAGCGCCCTCGAGCGTCAACAGGAGGTCCGTCTTGCCGAACGACTTCGCCAGCACGAGCACTTGCTTCGGTGAGAGAGGCTTCACGTCGATCACGGATGGGTCCGCGACGGCGACGGTCTCCATGCGCGCGGTCAGCTCGATCAGCTTTGAGCGACCCGGGTGCAGCAGGATCTCCGGGGGGCCTTGTTGGGCAGCCAGCGTGGCTGCCTGCGCGAACGCGGCGAGGGCGAACAGGGCTTTGAGGCGGGCGTGATTCATGACGGAGGGCGAGCCGAAGCGGTTGCAGGGGGACGAAGGCGTTCGTTTGGGTCGGCTACTCGTTGCCGTAGCCCTCTTGCGTGGTGAGGGCGCCGCGGATGACGCGCACGCGCCACTCGGGGTTTCGTGCCGGAGCGGGTTCGGCAGCGGGTTCGGCAGCGGCTGGAGCCGCTGCGTCAGGCTTCGCGGCCGGGTCCGTGATCAGGTCGTGCAGGTGGACTTGCGTCGCGCGGGGAGCGGTAGGTTCGCCTTCTGCCCGCATCACGACTGCGATGGATCCCTTGGTCGCCGCGAGCTCGATCGCGCCAGCAGCCTGGTACCCGACGGCCACCGTGATGCTCGGCCGGCGGGTCGTGCGAGACGTCGCCGGGTCGTGGACCGCGAGGACCCGCGCGCGCTCCGCCACAACCGTGGTCGCCGTGCTGCGCCTGCCGTCCTGACCTTGGAAGTCGATCGTCCCGAGCACGTCGATGAGGGATCCGGCGCGCAGCAGCGAGTCCAACGCACCTTCCTTGAGCGGCAAGGACATGGCCCGTTCACCTGCCTTCAGGTCCAGGGCTGGGCGAGGTGGCGTCGACTCGGCGGGCGGCGTCGCAACCGCGGCCGTGTCAGGCTCGGCCACGGTGGGAGGCGGGGTCGGAAGCGGCGCCGGGATCGCCGTTGGAGCGTCGCTCCGGCGGCTCGCTTGGGCGCGCTTGTTGAGGAGGAAGTCGGTGCCAAAGGCAGCGATCGCTGCCATGGCGAGCCCGAATAGCATGGGGCGAATCGCAGTCATTGGATTGCAGGTCGTTGGTTCATCGCACCGGTTCTTTGGCCATCGATGCGCGAGCTTTCAGGGAGCTCGGGAGGGGCATGAGTGAATCCAGTCCAAGGAGTTGAATGGACTCGTAGTTGACGTCGATCCGCACCTCGACGGGGCTGCCTGGTGCGGCTGCGGCGGGATCCGCTGGGACGAGCAGGACGTTGGCTCCGCGGATCCCGAGTTCCTCCAGACCCTGCTGCACGCGGGCGATCACCTGCGCTGCGTTGCCGCCCTGTAGCGATGCTTCTCGGGCGCCGACCCTGGCGACGTGTCGCAGGCTCGACGATTGGTTCATGGCCCAGCCGAGCTCGAGCCCTGCAAACAAGATCAGGGCAACGAGCAGGAAGGTGACCGCGAGCTCGACGGATTCGACGCCGCGGTTGCTGCGCCCGAGGCGGCGGAGGCGAGCGGTCGTTGCGCGGACGCTTGTCATCGCAGGAACCCCACGCGCAGTAGCCCGATCTGGTGGGTGTACGTCCAAGCCGCGACGGTCCCGAGGAGGATCGCAGGCGCGTAGGGGTACCAGTGCTTGGGGCGCTTTCGGGGCGGATCGCTGGGGCCGCCGGCGTGCCCGCCGCCCCGTTTGGCGTGCCCGCCGAGCGTCCCGCGGAACTGGAAGTAGGTCAGCCCCAGTCCACCCATGAGCCAAGTGGGGATGTCGCGCAGGCTCCCGCGCCGGACGACCACGATCATGGCCCACAGGAATCCCGAGAGCGCCACCGCGAGCACGAGCACCGCTGCCTGACGGAGATCCAGCCAGCTGCCGAGCGCCAGCATCAGCTTCGCGTCTCCGGCGCCACCTCCGGCCATGACGTAGGCGAGGATGTAGATGCCGCCTGCCATGGCTGCGCCTCCTAGCGCGCTGCGCAGGCCGTCCCATCCGCCGGTGCTGACCGCGTAGGCCATGCCGGCCGCGAACAGCGGCAGCGTCAGCCAGTTGGGGATCCGCATGCTCCGCAGGTCCGTGACGGTTGCGAAGAGGCACGCAACCGAGAGCCCGGCCCAGATCCAGTGGGGCGCCAGCA
The DNA here is from genome assembly GCA_964615255.1 of uncultured candidatus Brocadiaceae bacterium. Taxonomy (GTDB): domain Bacteria; phylum Planctomycetota; class UBA1135; order UBA1135; family UBA2386. Next base: position 2,091 of record CAZTQF010000083.1, read on the forward strand.
CGGTGGCCGCCACCTCTTCCGTTGCAGCGGAAATAGGGCTCAGCGGCGATCCTGTGCAGGCCGGGGGGACGGTCATAACACAGTAAGCTAGCCCACTTATGACGAGCGAGTCGGGCTGGCACCCAGATTTCGAGGCGGCCGGTGAGCCCGTCGTGGCTGGCCGGCGTCACGCGGTTCGTCGATGACGCCGCCGCATGCGCCGCCGTCACGTTGCGGCGGCGCTCTGCTCTCAAACCCCGTGATAAGCTGCAGTTGCAGTCTAGAGGTTGCGCTTGCGGTCGTCGGCAATCAGCGACCGTTCGCATGAGCTCGCGCGAAGAGCGCGCTCGTCATGCTGCGGCCGACAGCGAAGCCCGAGCGGGAGCACGCCATGGGATCCAGTACCAAACTCCACCGACAGCGCGGCGTCTCGAGCGTGCTCTTCGCGGTGATGCTGCCCGCCTTTCTGGTGTTCGTTTGGGCCTGCGTCGAGATCGGGAACATCACCACGCGCGGGACGCACGCGCGGAGCGGCGCGGACGGGATCGCGTTGGCGGCAGCCGGGAGATACTGGGATGGCCGCGAGCAGGCCGTCCAGGACGCTGAGGTAGTAGCTGCTGCCTCGGGCCTGTCCATGGTCGTGTCTGCGACGGGGACCAGCGGTGACCTCCAGTTCGGGGACTGGGATGCCGAGGCGCAGGCTTTCACCGCTCGCGAGTCGGGCGGGCGCGCGGTTCGCGCGGTCATCCAGTTTGCCGACGGACATCCGAACGGCAGCTTGCCGAGCGTTCTCCCAGGCGCGCTTGGGCCTGGCGCTGCCGAGTTGGCTCGCGCAGCGGTGGCGGTCTACTGCGCCCCGCGCGACCAGACCTCGCTTCTGCTCGTTGGCAGCGGTCCGGACATGCTCGTGCAGATGTGGCTCACGGAGCTGTCGATGGACGGCCTCATCGCCGTCCAGGGCGATGGGAACGCGATTTTCGTCGCGCCTAGCGCATCGCTGCGGGCGCCCGCGATCGAGCTCGCGGGCCGCAGAGAGAATCTCTCGACGCACGAGAACTTCGACGCAGACGTCTTCGAAGAGGTGGTCTTGCCCGCTGACCCCTACGCGGCGGTCGCGCTCCCGGAGCCAGGTGCGCCGATTCCCGTGACGGTCAGCGGCGGCGTTACGACCATCGCGCCTGGCACGCACGCCGGCCTGGTTGCGTCCAGCGGGTCCTTCGTCCTGGCTCCGGGTGACCACATCTTCACGAGCTACATCTCTCTAGACGGGACGGCTGCGTTGACGCTCGACAGCGCTCGCATCGTCCTCGTCCAAGGGGCTCGGCTAAAAGTGAGAGGTGGTGCTCAGGTGCAAGGTACAGCGCCCCCAGCCAGCGAGGGCAGCGCCAGGATGTGGCTCGCCTCGCGCGAAGCGAACAAGGCAATGTTGATCGTGAACGGCGCGTCGGTGACCGTCGACGGGATGCTCTATGCGCCGGGCAGTGACGTGGAACTCAACGGCGCCGTGCGCTGGGAATCCCGAGCTGCAATCCTCGGCTCGCTGTACATGGGAGACGTCGCCCACGCGGTGCTCAGCGGGCGTATCGAGCCGCTGGACCGCGCGCCGGTCCCGGGTCGCGCTCGCTTGGTGAAGTAGGAGTTGCCGGCCCGCGGTCATCCCCCAGCGCTCAACGGGCGACACTCAGCGCCACGCTCCTCGCGCTATGTCCGAACCGTCGCTGTCGACGCGGTGGGATCGATGCGGCGAAGGGGACAGCTGGGCAGCCTGTGCAGCGGCGGGTAGTCGAGGCTCAGGTGCGCGGGGGTGGCCCCCCTGGCACGGCCGGCCCTCGTCCGGGCTGTCGGGCGACCGCGTCCTCGCCGTGAAGCTTCGGTCCCCGGGCCGCAGAAATCCGGATCGCGCTGGCCAAGCCAGTGACACCCCAGCACCATGCAGCCATGGACAATCCCGCTGTGTTTCGTGACGAGTCCGGCCAGATCACCGGCGTTCGGGTCCTGCCCGCGACGGCGGAGGGTGCCCACTTCGAGGTGTCGTTGACCACGCAGGGCACCCTGGAGGGCACCCCCTACACCGCGCTGTGGTCCTACACCCAGGTCCAGCGACAGGACGGCAGCATCTACGGACAGGGCGACGGCGTGCTGACCACGGAGTGCGGCGAAGTCGTCTACCTCAAGGGCAGCGGGTCTGCGGCCGGCAAAGAGGCCGACGGCAGCGTGAAGTTCAAGATCATCAACCACCACCACACCGCGTCGTCGAAGTTCGCGCACGTCAACGGCGCGGCGGCGGTCGGCACGTATCACGTCTCCGCTGACGGGCAGACGAGCGCGCAGATCACCCGGCTCTAGCTCCTGGCGGAGCCAGAGCCTGGTTGGGTTCTGTCGGCCCTCGGGATCTACAGCTCGCCCAGCGTCAGCTGGAGGCCGTTGCTGGTGATCCGGTTGAACGGGTTGATGCCGGGCGCCACCGGCGCGGCCTGCACGTAGACGCTCGCGCCGAGGAACGTCGGCGAGCTCGGGAACCCCATCGGGAAGCTCCCGGTGCCGCCGTTGAGGAAGAAGATGCCGAGCGACTGCAGCGTCTGGTAGACGGAGCACTCGGGCACGCCGAACGCGGCCAGGGAGACGCCGCCGGGGATCGGCTGCAGCGAGACGATCGAGAACGCGGCGATCGAGGTCGGCGGAGCGCCCTCGACGATCAGGTCGACGCTGCCGCCGAGCACCGGACGATCCGAGCTGCGCAGGGAGACGTTCGGCGTGCCGGGCGCGCCGGCGCAGACCTGCACGCTGCCGCCGAGGTTGGCCGAGATGTCGAGGTTGCCCGGATCCGGCGCGCCTGCCATCGAGTAGCCGACCATGTAGGTGCCGATGGTCGGGCTGAGCCAGATGTTCTGGTAGACGACGTGCACGGTGCCGTCGCTCCAGAACTGGATCTGGAACGTGTTTGGCGGGTACGGGTTGGGCGTGGCCGGTGAATAGAATGGCATGTCGACCCAGCTGATCACCACCCGCTGCGGGGTGCTGTCGATGTAGACGTCTCCGGCCGCGCCAGCCGCGAGGTCGCGCCACATCGGCGCCCACATCGTGTTCTGCAGGATGTGCTGCGGCATCCCGATGTAGTTGTTGTAGCCGAAGAACAGGCCGTCGGTGACCCAGCCGTTGGCGCACACGCGCAGCTGGTTGGTGGATCCGCCTGGGTGGTCGAGCGTGAACGGGATCGGGATCACGGCCTCCTGGTCGTCGCCGAAGCCCTGCGGGTTGACCGGCGGGATCCAGGCGCCCTGGCCCTGCACGAGCGTGTAGGCGAAGCCGTCGAACTGCAGCGTCCACGACGAGTTCTGCAGGTCGAAGTTGCCGTACTGGTAGAAGGCCTGATCGCAGATGACCTCGGTGCCGCCGCAGCCCTCGCCGATGGCGAGGGCCTTGCCGCCGGTGCCGCGCGGGCCGAGCGCGCCGGTCCCGCCGACGACCACGAGGCCGTAGTCGGCGTCGACGGCCGGCGTCTCGACGTGGTTGTCGTCGACCACGCGCGTCGCGAGGACCTCGACGGTCCAGACGCCTGCTGCGGGACCCTCGACGAACACGCACTCGATCGGGTTGACGTCGTCCTCGGTGTGGCCCGGGGTGGACCAGACGCCGTCCTGCAGCCCCTCGTTGCCCCAGTAGACGAGCCCTGTAGGCGATACGACGCGCAGCGACAGGTTGTTGATCAGCTGCTTGGTGGCGGCCGGATTGGAGGGCTTCTCGGCCCAGCTCAGGCTCGCCTTGAAGGCCGGCTCGCCGGCCGCGACGGTGACGAGGTGCTGCTGCACGTCGCCCTGGACGAGCACGTCGGTCTCGTCGACCACGTAGGTCTTGGTGCGGTTGTCGTAGACCGACTGCAGGTCCGGGAAGCCCCAGCCCTGGTGCTCGCGGCGGTTGTCGAGGCTCGCCGACGTGAACGCGTACTGCGACGCGTTGGCGACCTGCAGCGCCTTGAGCGTCGGGAAGTGCGGCCGGTTCTGGTGCGCGGTGCCGCCCGGCACGCGCAGCGGCTGGCCGAACAGGCCGACGCCGGGCGTCACCTCGGTCGTGAACATCTCGATCGCGAGCACGTTGTGGCCGGCGACGATCGGCGCCGCCGCCGACGTCCCGCCGAAGCCGCTGGTCCAGCTGTTGGTCGGGTCGTAGCCGCCGACGGTCAGGTCCGAGGTGCCGACCGCGTCATAGAAGCCGCACAAGGTCGGCTTGATCCGGCCGTCGGTGGCGGGGCCGATCGACGCGTTGCCGCCGGCCCACGAGTCGTTGCTCGGGTCGCTGTCGTTGAAGTGCGCGACGGCGCCGACCGAGAAGACGTTCTTCGCCCACGCCTGGCCGCGCGAGAACCGCGTGCCGGTGTTCGACTGGCTCTGGGTCATCGCCAGGTCGTGGTCGAACAGGATGTCGTCGACGCTCGCGGAGTCGGTCGTGTAGAAGATCGTCCAGGCAGCGCCCCACGAGCGCGACGAGTGGCTGACGGCGTGCAGGTTGACGAGGTCGTCCACGATCGCCCAGCGCGAGGACGTCGTCGTGTTGAGGAAGTCCGTGTAGAACTTGCCGACGTCCGGCGCGAGGCCGCGCACGGCGGGGTTGGACGTGCCGTTGCCGTAGACGATGCCGCCGGTCGCGTGGCCGTGCGCCTGCGCGGTCGCGCTGCTGCGGACGGCCGTCGCGCCGCCGGTGAAGTCGGGGTGGGTCGCCTCGACGCCCTCCCAGACGTGCGCGTTGACGCCGACGCCGGAGAAGCCGCCGACGCCCTCGATGTAGTTGGCGCCGCCCTGCGCGCGCACGTTGTCCATGTCGAGCTCGGGCGCCGACCAGCGGTCGATCCAGAGCACCTCGTCGCGGCGCGCGACCTCTAGCAGCTGTGGGCCGGTCAGCGACAGCGTCACCAGGATCCCGCCCTGCTGCTCGTCGACGACGCCGCCGCCCGCGGCGACGACCGCCGCCAGCAGCGCAGGCTTGTCGACGCGCTTGTCGGCGACGAGCACGTTGTAGGTGACGGAGGCCGTGTCGCTCCACGCGCGGGCGGCGATCAGCTCCGGGTCGAGCCGGTAGGCAGGGTGGTAGGCGCCGACCCAGCGCACGCCGTCGGCGGCGCGGAGCGCGCCCGCTCGCGCAGGGTCCATGCGGACGACGTAGGCGTCGTCGGGCAGGTAGCAGATCCGCTCGCCGAGTCTGGCGACCAGCGCGCGGTCGCTTGGGGTGGGAGCGCGGTCGTACTGCACGATGTGCAGCCGGCAGGCGCCATCTCGGGCGAGCAGCGGCGCGGGCAGCGCCGGCAGGCCGGCGACGGGATCGAATGATCCGTAGCGCAGGTGGAGTTCGGTGCCGGGTTGCTGTGCGTACAGCGGGGCGGCCGCGAACGCCGCGCAGAGACTTGCGGCGAGCGGGGAGGGCTTCATGTGCGGCGCCATCGTTGCTCGGGTTGCAAGCGGGTGTCAATTCCCCCAGGTGTCGCGACCAGCTCGACCGTCGCGGCCGCGGCGAGGTGCGGCAGGGCCCTCTCGTCGATCGCAAGGCAGGTTCGGCTACCAGCGCGAGCGCGCCGAGCGGTGGTTGGTGGCGAACGCGTCGTGCAGATTTCTGCTCGGGTCCTGCGCCTTGCCGGTCAGGTAGTAGTAGTCGCTCATCGCGCCCGTCACGAGGCCGCCCGCGGCGCCGGCCGCGGCGCCGGCGGTGACGATCGCGGCGAAGGCGTAGGCGAGGGCGCGCCCGTCGCATCCTCCGCACGGGCCGACGTCGATCGCCGCCAGCATGCGCAGCGGCGTCGAGAACGCGCAGACCGCGGGCTTGGCGAGGGTGCATCCTGGCGCAGAAAGCGCGCCCGCGAGGAGCGTCGCGACAGCGACTCTTCGAAGTGGGGACATGGCGACGCCGCCCAGCGCAGCGCGCGCAGCGGCGTTGCGCTCGCGCG
>CAZTQF010000084.1:0-6974 GCA_964615255.1 uncultured candidatus Brocadiaceae bacterium
TGCGCAGGAACTCGTACCGCCACGGTGTCGAGACCGCCGGTCACCTCGTCGGTCGTGACGCAGAGCGTGCCCGCTGCGTTGGGCCAGGCGTTGTGCGTGAAGTTCCCGGGCGTCGGCGTGTCGCTCATGATCGACGGCGGGAACGTCGCCATGTCGCAGACGCGCAGGTCCCCGTTGTAGATCATCGAGCCGTAGAAGTAGCCGTTCTCGACGCAGAGGTCGTGGTAGTAGTTGGCCGTGCCGCTGCCGAACGCCATGCCGACGAACGTCGGGTTGGCGGGGTTCGTCGTGAGATCCCAGCACGGCGTGCCGACGTTGGTCCCGACGAGGTAAAGGCGACCGGCCGTCGTGTCGACGCACACGTTGTGCGCGTTGTTGGTGACCGAGGTGCCGAACGTCCCGACCGCGGTCGGGTTGTTGGGGTTGCTGAGGTCGATGATCTGGAAGCCCGAAGTGGCCTCCGTGACCACGTAGGCGTAGTGGCCGTAGGTGCGGCAGTCACGCCAGGAGGACGACCCGAACGGGAACCACCCGCGCTCGATCGGAGTCGCCGGGTTCGTGACGTCGACCACCACCGTGCCCGTCGTCGTGCAGAGCAGCGCGTACTCGTCGCCGTTGGGGGCGGTGTAGCCCCAGATGTCGTTGAACGGCCCGTGGTTGTTGAACGTTCCGAGGAGGGCGCAGTTGACCCCCTGCGCCATGACCGGAGCCGACAGGAGAGACGCGGCTACGAGAACTTGCTTGATGAACATACGCAGACCTTGGCGCCGCGCGGCGGCGCCCGCGGGAGGGGCAACAAAGAAGTCTAGCCGACGATGTGCGGGCTGCCAATCCAGCGAGACCGCGCGCCGAGGCCTTACGGGCGACCGCAGCTAGCGCAGCTCGAACCGCCAGCCGGGCGGCAACTGCACGTCGGGCGCCTGCGCTGTGACCGGCAGCACCGCAGCCTGCACGACGAGCTGGGAGCCGAGCAGCGTCGGCTGGCTTGGCGCCTGCCAGGCGGCGGCCTGCTGGCCCGCGTAGATCCCGGGCAAGAAGACGATGCCTGCGGGGTCCATGTAGACGTAGTAGGGCGCGGGATAGAGCGGGAGAAACGCGGGCACGGTCCCCAGCGCGAGCGCGCCGACCAGGCCCTGGGGCAGGTCGAGCTGCAGCTGCAGCAGGCCGCCCGGCGCGACGTCGTCGGGCGAGACGTGCAGCGAGCCCAGCTGAGGCTGCGGCCGCGGCGAGGTCGAGACGACCCCTGCGCCCGCGCTGCCGACGAAGCAGCTGCTCGCCTGCAGCAGCCCTGCCGCCGTCGCCGCGCCGACCGAGCCGCCCTCGAAGCTGCACTCGGCGTACGCCACGGCGCCGCTGCCGAGGCTCTCGACGACACAGCCGACAAAGCGCGACTCCGTCACCTCCAGCGCCTGGCCGGGCTGCGTGGACAGCGCGACCGCGCCGTCGCGACAGCGCATGTTGCGCACGCGGAGCGGCAGCGGTGCGCCGCCCGTGGCGATCGTGACGTCGCCGTCGCAGCGAAGCTCGCGGAGGTCGCCGTAGACCTGATCGCCCAGGCTGCCGAGCTCGAGCGCGGTTCCGCCCGCTGGCGCCAGCAGGCTCCACATCGAGCACTGCGCCCACGTGACCGCGTCGGCAGCGCCGTCGATGCGCGCGCAGACCGGCGCGCGCACGCGGAGGTGGACCCCCTCGACCAGCATGGCGCGGCCGTTGGTCGCCGGCGCGGCGACGTCGACGCCGGTCGAGGAGCAGCTGACCTCGCAGCGGTCGAGGGTGAAGCGCGCGGTGCCGCCGCTGCCGCAGTCGAAGTCGAAGCCGTTGGCCGCGCCTTCGACGCGCACGTCCCGCGCTTCGAAAATCGTGGTCCGGTCCGCCGGGCTCTCGTCGAACACGACCGCGTCGGGGACGCCGCTGAAGACGCAGTCCTCTACGATCAGCCGGCCGACGCCGCCGGCGAGGCCGCCTTCGACCCGGAGGCCGAACTGCGTGAGGTTCTCGAAGCGGCAGTCGAGCACCGTGCAGCCGGGCTGACCGGTGGCGTCAGCCTGGATCACCTCGACGCCTGCTACCCCGCCGACGAAGCCGAGCCCCTGCAGCACCAGGCTGCTGCTCGTCGAGTGGATCCCGCGGGTCACGCCGGGCGCGCTGAGGTCGAGCGTCACGCGGCCGCCCTCTCCGCGGAGGAACAGGCCGAACGGCGTGTTGACGATCGTGTCCAGGTCCTGCTGCACGACGATCGTCGGGATCGCCTCGGAGTCGATGTCGATCCAGGTCACATCGGTCGTCACCGAACCCGGGATCAGGGTCAGCTGCGCCTGCTCGGCCGACGACAGCTGCGCGGCCGTGAGCGTGCCGTTGTGCAGTCGGATCGCCTCGTTGAGGGAGAGGTAGGCGTCCCCGACCACACCGTGAGACTGCGTGTCGTTGACGAACGCGACCTGGTGGTAGGTCGGCCGACGCGCCGCTGTGGCCGAGCCTTCCGGCCCCGTGAGCCCCACACAGGCCAAGAGAGAGAGGGTGAGCATCATGGCGAACACGGACGCTGCGCCATCGGGCGCGCGGGGGCTCCTTTCAAGCCTACTCCAAGCCCGCGAAGACGGTCAATCTGCGCAGGCAGAGCGCGGCACGTGTCGCAGGTTGGGGCGCTCTGTCGAGCGCGTGCTCCGCGGGCGGATCGCCCGGGAGCATGAGCGCTGGGCGCCGGCCCGGAGCCGGCGACCGCGCGGTCGAGGCTGCTCCTTAGAGCGAGCCGACCTTGAGGCAGATGCCGTTGCTCAACGTCAGGTTAGCGTTGTTCGGCGGCAGCAGGTCGTTCCAGACCGCGGCCTGGACGAACACGTCGTTGCCCGCAGCGCCGGCCGGGATGCTCAGCGGCAGCGAGATGACGCCCGGGTTGTTGGCCAGGTCTTCGATCCCCGTGACCAGCAGCGGCGTGGGCGCCGCAGCCGGGTAGAAGAAGCAGCCCGGCGCGCCGATGACGCTCAGGTCGATCGGCAGCGGCGACGCGCCGATGTTCAGCGCGTAGAACGCGATCGCCGGGATGCCCGGCGTGTAGGCCGGCAGGTTGCCGACGACGAGGTCGGTGGCCGTGCCTTCGACCGGACGCGCCGTCGCGGCCAGCTCAGGGGCCGACGAGCCGTCGCCCGAGACCGCAGCGCCCGGGAGCGACGGGATGGCCGACCAGTCGATGGCCACGCCGACCGGCTCACCGTTGCCGCCGCTGAAGCCGATGATGGCGTCGTTGCCGCCACCGTCGTTCGCGAGGTTGGTGCCGTAGGCGATGTTGACGACCGAGCCGTCGACCGTGAACTCGATCGACATGCTGCAGGTGACGCCGGCGACAGCGGGCCAGTTCGGGACGTTGTCCCACCAGACCATGATGCCGCCCAGGTTCGGGCTCGGCTCCATCACGTAGATGTCACCACCCGCGGTCGGGTCGAGGTCGGTGTTGAAGATCGCCCACTGCGTGGCGAGGTCCGTGAACGGGCCCAGGCCGCCGTAGTTCGCGCCGTTGTAGGCGAACGAGGTGTCGGTCGGCGCAACGGTGTCGAAGTAGATCTTGCCGTTGGAGTTGATGCCGAGCTCGGTGGCCTGCAGGCCGCCGCCCGGAGCCGGGACCGCGAGCGGGATCGCCGGCGTGTAGCCGACCGTCGCGTCGTCCCACGAGCCGCTCGAGCTGGCCGCCGGGGTCGGCGCAGCGCCGCCCTGGGTCAGGTTCGTCGCGCCAGCAGGCGGCGGCAGGTAGGGGATGCCACCCGAGCTGATCTGGTAGAAGCCGCCGTTGGCCGACGGGGTCAGGATCGCCGTGTAGGCCGTGCCGGCGACGTCGATCGGCGTCGTGTTGGCAGCGATCTGCTCGTAGATCATGAACGGCAGGTTGTAGCAGCCGCCGCCGACCGAGGTCGAAGCGCCGGCGGCCGGGTCGGCCGTGTAGTCGAACGCGATGTTCGGCTGGTCCGCGAAGGTGCCGCCGATGTTCGTGTTCGGGTTGAGGACGCCCGTCGCGTCGACCGTCTGCCAGCCGCTGGTCTGGATGTCGCCGTTGCTCAGCTGGATGAACTGGTCACCGTTGAGCGGGTCGGGGTAGTTGAGCGGCGAGTAGCCGATCGTCGACAGGTTGCCCGGGTTGAGCAGCGGGACGTTGGTCTGCGGCAGCGAGGTCGTGCCTTGCCAGGTCGTCGGGATGTACTCGATGCAGAAGCCGTAGTCGCCCGCCGGCATCACGAAGCTGGCGGGTGCGCCCGTGGTCGGGTCCTTGAAGTTCTGCGTCACGCAGTCGCCGTTCCAGGCGACGATGGTCATCTCACCCGTCGCGACGTGGGTCCAAAGGCTCGGGGTCTGCTCGGCGCCGATGTGCGTCACCGGCGTCGTGTAGATGCGGACCTCGGCGATGTTGCCGACCTGGTCGGGCGGCGTGGTCGAGCCAGCACCCTGGTCGTAGCTCGTCGTGAGGATCTGGTTGATCGTCAGCGGGACGGTGACGGACACGTCAACGTATTGGTTGAGCGTGTTGCCGTTGCTGCTCGGGTAGTAGAAGCTCACCGACCACGGATCGAACGTCCGGACCAGCGTCGGCTGAAGAGCGTTGCACTGCGCGAAGGCAGCGCCAGCGCTGGCGAGGACCGCCAGCGCGAGGTTGCGCGTTTGCATGGAAAGCCTGCAGGGGAAGGGAACGAGAAACGGCCCGCGAACATGCGGGTCTTCCTGCAAGTCTAGACGACATCCTGGGCAGCGGGAAGCCACGCGCACGCCTGTTTCACAACCGTGACGAGCGAGCTTTCGCCCCGCACCATCAGCGATTCGTGGCAGCGTATTCGCAGCGGCGCGCGCCTCGAGCAGCGCTGCGAGCCGGCGCAGCCGATGGCATCGAGGAGACGGCGCGCGCCCGCGCGGGGCGCCGCCGGCGGACGTCGATCAGGCCTTGCTGATGAACGTCTCGAAATCGGACTGCAGCTCCGTCAGTCCGTAGTCCTGCACCGTGATGCAGCGGTAGACAATCCGCTCCAGCTCTTCGGGCGTCTTCGGGTTGAGGACGTGCGGCGGCGTGTAGCTGAAGAAGTAGCTCAGCGAGAGCCGCTGGGTCTCGCCGCCGCTCTGGCAGCCGGCGAACTCCCACGGGACCTCGTCGAAGGGCAGGGTGCCCGTGAGGATCTCGTAGATCATGATCCCGATCGCCATCACGTCCGCCTTGCTGTCCGTCAGCAGCAGCGGGTTGTAGTGCGGCGTGGTCGTGACCACCGGTCGCTCCGGGAGCCGCATCGCGGGGTCGAGCAGCACGACCTTGCCGCTCGGCTTGACGATGATGTTCTCGGGCTTGAGGTCGCCGTGATACGCGAGCGCGCCCGTGTCCCGCAGGGACACCAGCGCCCGCACGACCGCCAGGAACCAATTGAGGTGGATGCCGTCGAGGCTGCGGACCTTCTCCCGCAGGGTCTTGCCGCGCACGTAGTCGAGCACCAGCACCGGCCGGCCGTCGATCACGAGGTTCTCTTTGACGCCGACGAGGTTGTCGTGGCTGCAGCCGGAGAGCAGGTCGCCCTCGGCGCGCAGCATGGCCTGGACCTCCTGCTCGTCGAACAGGTCGATGCGGACGCCGCGCGGCTCGAAGAACACAGCTTCGGCCGGGAGCTCATCCGGGCTGATCCCCTCGACCGTCCGACGGGAGGTGACCTCGAGCAGGCGCGTCACCTGCCGGCCCCCGCCGGTCATCCCGCCCACCTTCAGGGCGACCTTGGCGCCAGTCTGCTCGTTCTCTGCCAGGTAGACCGTGGCGAATCCGCCACGACCGAGGAACCGTGTGATCCGGTAGCCCTCTACGACCTCACCGACCGCGAGTTTCATCATCCGCTGTATGTCCCAGTTGCGTTCGCGAGGGGCTCTTCCCCCCACCTGAGGAATTTCGGTATCCCCTTTACGCAAGTTGAGTTAGGACTGAGACAACCTGCGGCCCCGCGGTGTCACCGAGACTTCCCTGTCATTGCCAGACGAATCGGATCATAGGGCTCTTTACGGTGCGGCCGTTCACGACACTGAGCACGAAGCCGTGCACCGTCTGCCCCGCGGGCCAGCGCGCCGCCTGCGCCGCCGTCGGCCGCCAGGGCGACGGCCCGATGGCATCGACGACCTCGATCGGCGCATAGTCCTCGCCCAGCAGCACGAACCGGCTCCGAGCGTCTGGGGCAGCGTCCTCCCAGCGGAACGCGCCCAGCTGCTCGTCGAACTCCAGCGCGTCGATCGCCATCGACGGACCCCGCGGCTCATGCGCTGGCTCCGCCGTGGCCGATACCCCAACATGCCATGCCGCCGGAGTTCCCGGCGCCACGGCTGCGACAGAGGCGACCCCGATGCACCCCCACCCCAGCAGCTTGGGCCAGCGAGCCCGCGGCCGCGCCGCGCGCACGCGCCCGGCCTCGGTGACCGCGCGCTCCGAGCGCAGGCGCCAGGGTCGCTGCAGCGGACGCCCGTCCGCGCCGACGGCGCGCGGCGCCGAAGCTCCCGCCCGCACGTATCGGTGCGCCGCCCACAACGCCCACTTGGCCATAGGAACATGATCGGAACGAAGCACCGTTCGCATCAGCAGAATCTCGCGACGCTGCTCCTGCTCGCCCTCGCCGCTTGCGGCGGAGGGGGGGGAGGAGGTGGCGGCGCCCCCACCTCGTCTCCGGTGATCGTCGCCGCCGCGTTCTCCGGAGCGGGGGCAGCACCGGCCGCCGGCGACGCGCTGCTGCTGGCGTTCTCCCAGCCGATCGTGCTCACGAGCGGCGCGCTGCTGACCACCGAAGACCTCGCGGTGAGCGGTGGGGACACCCTCGGGGACGTCACGCAACCACCCACGCTGCTAAGCGCCAACACCCTCTCGGTGACGCTCGGCGCCGGCGTCAGCTTCACGCCCGGCAGCTCGGCGATCGCGCTCGGCCCGGGCAACGACGTCGTCGGCGGCGCGAACGCGGCGCCGCAGGGCGCCGGTGACCCCG
>CAZTQF010000084.1:6984-7988 GCA_964615255.1 uncultured candidatus Brocadiaceae bacterium
CGGCGCCCAGCATCGACGACATCACGATCGCGGACATCGACGACGAGCTGAACGGCACGGGCCCTGCCGGCGGGATCCTCCAGGTCCCGACGAACGGCTGGGAGCTGGACCTCGAGTACTCCGACAACAGCGCCGTCGCCACGTCCCAGATCGTGCTGACTGCGAGCGTCGCGGTGCAGACCGACGCCGGCAGCCAGCCGGCGGGCGCCGACCTCGCCCCCTTCCTGCTCCAGGTGCAGGCGACCGGCGCCAAGGCGACCTTCCGGGTCCCGCCGTCGGTGCAGTTCCCGACGGGGCCGGCGACGGTGACCGCGATCGTCGCTGACGTGAGCGGCCTGTCGTCGGCGCCCGCGTCGTTCTCGCTGACGGTGCGTCCGTTCACCGACGCGCTGCAGCCCTTCGAGACCAACGCCAATCCGAGCCAGGTTTGGTTCGTCGACTTCGACCGGGACCTGGAGTCCTACGCGACCGCGCCCGGCGGCGCCGGCGTCCAGGTCGACGTGACGCCGGGCGCCAACGGCGTCAGCGACTTCGAGGACCTCGCGCGCGTGCTCGGCCTGACCTCGGCCACGCCGATCCCCGACGTGGAGGCGGGCATGGACAGCAACGAGGTCGTCCTCGCCCTGTTCAAGGCCGCGCTGATCGCAGACCTCCAGGCCTACTACAGCGGCGCGAACGTCACCTTCACGCTGACCCGGCCGGCGGGATCGTTCAACGGCAACACCAACGTCACCTACGGCTCGCTCGGCTACAGCGCGGTCAGCGTCGCAGGCTCGGCCGACGCGAGCGGCAACAGCGGCGTCCTGGGCCTCGCGATCTTCGACCCGTCGAACGCGTCTCAGAACGACAACACCGACGACGACTTCTTCGGCAGCCGCCTCGGGGTGTTCCTGCACACGATCGTCGACTCCGGGCTGCGCAGCCCTTCGGTGACCAACTTCCGCGTCACCTTCGACCCGTTCACGTCTGCGCTCGGCGGCACCCCGATCGGCGAAGCCGCGCTC
>CAZTQF010000085.1:0-7924 GCA_964615255.1 uncultured candidatus Brocadiaceae bacterium
TTGCGCGGGGGAGTCTCGTGGGTGATCGGGTTGCCTGCGAAGCTCGGTTGGGCGAACTACGAAGTCTTCGGCACTTTCGTCAAGTTCCCCCACTACCAGCTCGAGGTGACCGCTGACTGTTCGGGCGTCGGCCAGCTGCTGACCTTCGTCGGCATCGCGGTGTTGGGGGGGCTGAGCTCGGCGGGCGGACCGCGACGCTCCCTCAGCATGCTCGCGCTGGCCATCTTGCTCGCGTGGCTCTCGAACCTCGCGAGGGTGACCCTCTTCGTCGCGCTGGTGGGCTTCGGGTGGACCGGTTCGGTCGACAATCCCACGTGGCACAGCATCATCGGGTTCCTGGTGTTCCTGCCGTTCGCCGTCGTGCTCGTCAGCGTCCTCTTGAAGACCCACCAACCCCCGAGGACGGACTACGAGGTGCGCATCAAGCCCGGTCGGGTGCACGTCGCGTGGTTGGCGGCGCCTGCGCTGCTCGTCCAGGTCCTGGCCGACCCGACCGTCGAGGAGCTCCAAGAACCCGCTTACTGCGCAGCGCTGCAGGAACCGCCCGGACACGAGCTCGCGATGATCGCGCCGTCGCAGGAATACGACCGCGCTGCCTACGACACGCCCTGGCTCGTGAGCGCTCGGTTCCAGCGGTCCGACGCCGAGTTCTTCGACCTGCTCCACTTCCGGACCCGCACCCAGACCCAGCTGGGGATCCACCAGGTGTCCAACTGCCTCTACCGACCAGAGCAGCGCGTCCGCTACGAGCCGCCCGTCACGATCGACGGCAAGCAGTGGTGGAGGATCTCGCTCGACGTGCGCGACCAAGCCCAGTCGTGGCACGTCTACTTTGCGTTCGAGATCGGCGGCGAGCGCTACGACGACTCCTTCCAGACCCAGGTCGCGACGGCCTTGGCGCGGACGCTCAGGGGCGACTGGGAGGTCGCCCTGACCCGCGTGATGTTCAAGGGGTCCCTCCCGGAGGCCCCGACAGGATACGAGCAGGAGGTCCTGTCATGGCTCGGCCAACAGATCGGCGGACAAGCCCCAAAGTGAGAGCGCTCGCGACCCTGCCGCGCAGCAGCGCCGGGCGCACCGCGGCAACGCTGCCGCCGCGAGATCCGGGTCGCAATCGCCGACCTGCAGGGACACCATGGAGCATCGCCATGCGCTCGGCCCGGTTCGACGCGTCGTGGCGCCCCTGTGTTGGCTAAATTGCCTACCTCAAGGCAGCCCATTGTCGCTGCCTCTTCACTGTGAACTCGATCGCAGATCTCGTCCTCGCCGGGTGGCTACCGCTGGCCCTCGTGGCCTTCGCGTGCCTGAGCCCTCGACGCGCAGGGCTCGTCGTGATCGCCGTCGGCACGATGCTGCTGCCGATCCCCTCGATCGACGTCCCAGCACCGTGGATCCCGGACCTGACAAAGCGGATGGCGATCAGCCTCTCGATCGTCGCGGGAGTCTTGTGCTTCGACGCTCGCCGCGTCCTCGCGTTCCGCGCCCACTGGCTCGATCTCGTCACGGCTGCCTGGATCCTTGCGCCGGCGCTGGCTTCACTCGCCAACGGCCACGGCCCCTACGATGCGCTGCAGGCCTCGCTGCTGCGCTCGATCACGTGGGGCGTGCCGTATCTCTTCGGGCGCCTCTACCTCAACTCCGAGGCTGCGCTCCGAGAGTGTCTGTGGGTCGTGTTCCTGGGCGGTCTCGTGTATGCGCCGCTGGCGCTCTACGAGGTCGTCATGAGCCCGCAGCTGCACCGGATCGTCTACGGGGCACACCAACACATCTTCTCCCAGACCTTCCGCGGCGGAGGCTGGAGGCCGATGGTGTTCATGCACCACGGGCTCGAGCTGACCATGTGGCTCGCGTGGGCGACGGCCTCCGGCTTCGCGCTCTGGAGACTCGCCGGCGTGCGCCGCCTGCTCGGCGTGCCGATCGCGCTTCCTTGCCTCGGGCTGCTCGCCACGGTCGCCCTCTGCAAGTCGACCGGCGCGCTCCTACTGCTCGCTCTGACCATCGTCCTGATGGCGCCGAGGGCGTCGCGGTGGCTGCGGTTGATGGTGCTCGCGGCCGTACCTGCATTCCTGCTGTTCCGCGTCCTGAGCGACGGCTCAGCTGAAAAGACCGTGATCGAGTGGATCGGCCTCTGGTCGCAGCAGCGCGCCGACAGCGTCGCATACCGCTTCGACAACGAGGCCCTGCTGCTCGACAACGTCAGGCAGAACCCGCTCTTCGGCCTCGGAGGCTGGAGGTTCCTGGACCGCATCGACCCTTGGACCGGCGTCAAGACCCAGGCCGTCTCGGACAGCTACTGGATCCTCGCCCTGTCGACGAACGGGGCGGTCGGCCTGCTCAGCTTCCTGTCGGCGCTCTGGCTGCCCGCGCGGAGGGGGATGGCTGCGCGCCGGCCCGCAGGCGTGGTCCTGGCCTGCAGCCTGCTCTTGGGCATGTCCATGTTGGACCTGCTCTTCAACGCCTTCGTGACCCCGATGCTGATCGCGTTGACGGGCGGGCTGATGCTCTCCTCCAGCCCGTCGCAGGCCGCGGCGCGGCCGACCGCCGACCGCCGGCCGCTGCGGCCCCGGTCGGCGTGAGCATCCGGGGCTAGGCGCCTCGGGACTGCACCCAGGCGCAGACCAGGTCCGCGCCCTCACGCTCGATCGCAGCCGTCGCGCCGCCCACTGCGTCGCGCGAGGTCTTGTTGTCGAGCACGACCAGCTGCACGCCGTCGACCAGACCGAGCACCGCGCGGCCCGCAGGTTGGTCGTCGAGCGTGGGCAGCTCGAAGACGACGACGCGGCACTTGCCCTGCAGCTCCTCGACGATGCCGCGGAACTCGCGGCTGGAGATCGGGTGCGGGCGACGCGAGGCGGCGTCCCCGGCGCCCAGGTAGCGCAGCCCCGCGACCTCGGTCGGCAGCAGGGCGTCTTCGAGCGAGGTCCTGCCGTCCAGGACGTCGGTCCAGCCCGACGTGACCTCCAAGCCGAGGCTGCTGGGCAGCCAGCCCGAGTCGTTGGTGCAGGAAACGTAGACCACCTGTTCGCCAGCCAGCGCGCTGAGCCCCACCGCGAGCACGCCCGCGGCGCGCGCCGCGTCGGCGCCGCCGGTGCAGGGCAGCGAGGCGACCTTCAGGTGCTCGGTGGAGGTCCGGTCAAAGTTGTGGGCAGCGAACGCGTCGGCGATCGCGCCAGACATCGGCGCCAGGGACGCGGGCAGCTGTTCGGACCACGTCGCATTGCGCCGGCTCGGCTCCTTCTCGACGACGATCTTGTCCGCGGCCACTCCGGCGCGCACGACGCCGGTCACGCCGTGGACGCGCACGCCAAAGAACGCGAGCCCGAGCGCGAGGCCGAGGCCGAGGAAGCCGCCGACGAAGCCGCCGAGCAGCGCCTGCTTGGTCCGGCCCGGGCCGACGCAGATCGGATCGAGCGTGGCCGCGTGCATGACCTGCAGGTTGCTGAGCTTCTGCTGCTCGAGGCGCCGAACGGCGCGCATGTTCGTGACGGTCGTCAGGAGACGATCGGCGTTCTCACGCTTCTGGCGCGCTTCGAGCTGCAGCCCCTGCCAACGAGGCTGGAGCGAGCTCAGCTTCGCGAGCGACTCCCCTGTCGTCTTGAGCAGCTCGACCTCCTTGGCCTCCTTGCTGACCAGACCTTCGATCGCGACCGCGCGGGCCTGCAGCGCCTCGACGACGAACGCGTAGTTGGGGTTCACCTCGACGCTGCCGCGCAGCTTGATGCTGACCTCTGCCTTGGCGAGGCGCTCGCGGGTCTCGCTCTCAAGCTGCTCGAGCGCCTGACGCCGCTCACGAAGCTCGGAGCCCGAGACGGAGAGGCGCGCGCGCTCGGCCTCGAGGTCGGCGCGGCGCAGGTTGAGCTGTTCGAGCAGACCGCGCAGCGCGGCGACCTGTGGGTTGAGCACGTAGGTGCCGGAACCCGGCACCTCGCGGGTGCGCTCCATGCTCTTCTCGAGGGACTCGAGCAGCGCGACCTCCGCCTGCTGCTGGCTCAGCTCGAGGCGGGTCGCGTCCAGCTGCAGCTGGAGCGTGGTCAGGTAGTTGGCGAGCCCGCTCTGCTGGACCTCGAAGTCGTAGAAGCCCTCGGCCTGCAGGAACGCGTCCCGCCGACTCTCCGCTTCTCGGGCGAGCGTCTCGGCCTGCTCGAGCTCCGCCTCGATCTTGTCCAGCGAGCCCATCGACTCGTTGATCTCGTTGTGCAGCTCGACCGCGGCGTCCATCAGCGCGCCCGCGAGCAGCTGGGCCTCCGCCGGCGTCTCCGCCTTGGCTTCGACGGCGATCACGCTGGTGCCCGCCTGCGGTCGGAACTGCGAACGGTCGGCCAGGAGACGGGCCGCGTTCTCGAACTTCTGCTGTTGCGAGACCTCCGCGCTGTCGCCCGAGCTGGGCATGGCCACCCACTCGGAGATCTCGGTCGCGATCCGGTGCAGCTTGCCCTTGATCGCGCCCTCTTCGAAGTCTGCTCCCGTGGTCGCCAGGATGGTCTCGACGCCGACGATCTCGACCGCCTTCTCGAAGAGGCGCGGCGAGTTCAGCATCTGCAGCTCGTTCATGATCGACTCACGCGTCGTCACGCGGCTGCTGCCGGTGTCGGCGAAGGCGGACTCCGGCGTCAGCACGTTTCGGACGGCCGGACGAACGAACAGCGCTCCCTTGGACGAGTACTCGTCCGGCAGCAGCGCCGCGTTGAGCGCGCTGATGACGATTCCGGCGGCCGCCGTCAGCATCACCAGGAGGCGGTAGCGGTACACGCCCGCCACGAGGTAGCGCAGGCTGGCCCCGCTCTGGAGTTCGGCTTCGTGTTGTTCTTCTCGCATGTGAGTTGCCCTTCTAGAGTGCCGAAGCGGGGATCCCGAACCCGGGGATCGGGATCATCTTCCGGATGTACTGATCGACCCAGATGTTCACGTCGTCGATCGCCGTGTTGGGCACGAAGACCACGTCGCGCGCCTGCAGGAACACCGCAGGTTCGTCGCCCCAGCCGTAGACGTCGGCGTCCAGGCGCCACGAGCGCATCTCGTTGCTGCCCCGGATCCGTCGGATGAGCACCGTGTTGCGCAGGTTGGCGGTGGCCTTGAGGTGACCGCCCGCGGCGCTGATCGCCTCGATCAGCGTCACCTGCCGGCCCGTGAGCCGCACCGAGCCCGGCGACGCGACGTCGCCGATCACGTAGACCACGTTGCTGGTGTCCGTGCTGTCCGAGCCCTGGGCGACCCCGGACAGGATGTCCGCTGTCAGCTCAAGCTGCTCCGAGCCGCTCGCCGCGTTGTAGCGCTTGACGAGCTCTTCGTTGAGCTCGTCCACGGTCATGCCGACGACCTTGATCGCGCCCACCAGGGTGAACGTCGCGAAGCCGTCGTCCTGGATCCGCGCGTCGTGGTCCCAGTCGCTTCGGTACGGAAAGACGACGCGGATGTTGTCGCCCGCCTCGGCGGTCGTCCGGGAGCGGCCGAGCGTGCCGTTGATCTCCTCGGCGAGCGAGCGGATCGGGTAGCCGGTCGCGGAGCAGCCGGAGAGCACGGAGGCTGTGAGCAGAACCGCGGCGCGGCTCCAGGTCCTGTAACGGCTAGACATCTTGGTTGTGGCGAGCGTGGGTGGCGTCCCGCCGAGCAGGCAGACGCGCAGGCTGCGACATCGACAAGTTCCGAGCGGCAGCTTGAGGGGGTCGGATCCTCGGGAAGGGACGGGCGTCAGTAGAGCTTGAAGTAGCTCGACGCCGGGCGGTCGCCCGCGCGGTGATGCCAGTAGCTCGCGGCCTCTGGATCGAGCTTCATCCCGAGCACGTCCCGCCCGGTCAGCCGGAGCGCGAGCGCGATCGGCGTGAGCACGAGGTAGTAGATCGCGGCGATCAGCACGTGCGACAGCACGAACCCGATCGGGATCGCTACGAGCGAGAGCGCCACGAACAGCGCCCGCGACAAGATGTCCACGCCGAGCTCGAACGCGATCACGGCGAGCACCGCGACCGCAGCGACGACGAGCACCGCGAGGTGACCCCACAGCTCGGGCGCCGCCCAAGGCAGCCCCGAGGCCGTCTTGACGATGAACGCGGCGAGGAACGGCAGCCCGACGACGCCGAACCAGGCGAACTGGCGCAGCACGCGCCGCTCCGGAGAGAAGTTGATGTGGATCATCGGGCTCAGTCGAGGGCGAAGGCGGACAGGTACTGCTCGCGGTCGACCTCGGGCATGTCCTTCTGGGCGACGCGACGGATGACGAAGTTCTCGAGCACGAGCACGTCCATCTCGGTGCCCATGAAGCAGCGCAAGGCGTCCTGCGGCGTGCAGACGATCGGCTCGCCGCGCACGTTGAAGCTGGTGTTGATGAGCACCGGGCTGCCGGTGCGCGCGTGGAAGCGGCGCATCATCGACGCGAGGCGCGGATTGCGCTCGCCGTCGACCGTCTGCAGGCGCGCCGAGTAGTCGACGTGCGTGACCGCAGGGATCACCGAGCGCACCTGCTTGAGCTTGTCGAGCCCGAACAGACCCTGGTCGACCTCCTTGCGCTTCTCTTCGCGCACCGGCGCGACGATCAGCATGTAGGGGCTGTCGTGCTGCTCGTCGATCTCGAAGTACTCCGAGGCGTGTTCGCGCAGGACGATCGGCGCGAACGGCCGGAACGACTCGCGGAACTTGATCTTGAGGTTCATCACGGACTGCATCTTGGGCGAGCGCGCGTCGCCGATGATGCTGCGCGAGCCGAGCGCCCGCGGACCGAACTCCATCGGTCCCTGGAACCACCCGATCACGTTCTCCTGCTCGATGAGCTCGGCGACCCGATCGGCGAGCCCCTCCTCGGTGCACTCCTCGTAGACGACGTTTTCCCCGTCGAGGAACGACTTGATGTCCTGCGACTCGTACTTCGGCCCGAGCAGGCTGCCGCGCTGCGAGTCCGCGGGCTGCACCTCGCGGGCTTCGCCGAGCAGGTTGTGCCAGACGAACTGCGCGGCGCCGAGCGCGCCGCCGGCGTCGCCGGCCGCGGGCTGGATCCAGATCTTGTCGAACGGCCCGTCGCGCAGGATCACGCCGTTGCCGACGCAGTTGAGCGCGACGCCGCCGGCGAGGCAGAGGTTGTCCTTGCCCGTCACCTCCTTGGCGTAGCGCGCGGTCTTGAGCATGACGTCCTCGGTCACCTCCTGGATCGACGCGGCGACGTCCATTTGGAACTGCGACAGCTCCGTCTCCGGCGAGCGCGCGGGCTGGCCGAAGACCGAGGCGAACTTGTCGTTCGTCATCGTCAGCCCCTGGCAGTAGTTGAAGTAGCTCAGGTCGAGCCGGTAGCTGCCGTCCTCGCGCAGGTCGATCAGGTGCTCGCGGATGCGGTCGGCGTACTTGGGCTCGCCGTAGGGCGCGAGGCCCATCAGCTTGTACTCGCCGCTGTTGACCTTGAACCCGCAGTAGTAGGTGAAGGCCGAGTAGAGCAGGCCGAGCGAGTGCGGGAACCGGATCTCGCGGATGAGCTTGACCTTGTTGCCCTCGCCGACGCCGATCGAGGTCGTCGCCCACTCGCCGACGCCGTCCATGGTGACGATCGCTGCGTCCTCGAACGGCGACGGATAGAACGCCGACGCGGCGTGGCTCTCGTGGTGCTCGGGGAAGACGTAGCGGTTCTTCGGCTTGCTGCCGAGCGCGCGCGTCATCTTGCCCTTCATGTGCAGCTTCTCGCCGAGCCAGGTCGGGATCGCCTTGCGGAACGACTTCAGCCCGACCGGCGCGAACGCGAGGTAGGTCTCGAGCAGCCGGTGGAACTTCAGGATCGGCTTGTCATAGAACGCGACGAAGTCGACGTCCGCGGCGCCGATGCCGGCCTGCTCGAAGCAGAACTGCACGGCGTTGCTCGGGAAGTCCGGGTCGTGCTTCTTGCGCGTGAAGCGCTCTTCCTGCGCGGCGGCGACGATCTCCCCGTCGCGCAGCAGCGCTGCCGCGG
>CAZTQF010000086.1:0-7853 GCA_964615255.1 uncultured candidatus Brocadiaceae bacterium
CGACCAACTTCGCCGACCAGTTCTTCGGCCAGCTGTTCGACGCGCGCGTGAAAGCAGCCGACGGCGCGCTCCTCGAGGTCCTGGTGAGCCGCTGTGCGCGGTTCGGCGAAGTGATCGGGGTGATCCAGGAGGCGCTGACGAGCGACGGCCGCGCGCGGGTCTACGCGCTCGCGCCCGCGGGGCTGCGCGTCCGCTAGGTCGCGGCCTCTGCGCGCGCCGCGCCGCGCAGCGCGCGCACCCGATCCAGCACCGCCTGCGCCTGCTCATCGGGAGTGCGGCGCCAGTCGAGCACCACGTCGGCCGCGCCCTTCGCGGGCTCGACGAACTGGTCGTGCATGGGGCGAACCGTCTTCAGGTACTGACTCACGACGGACGCGACCGTGCGGCCGCGCTCGTCGACGTCGCGCTGCACGCGCCGCAGCGCGCGGACGTCGGCGGGCGCGTCGACGTAGACGCTGAGGTCGAGGCGACGCCGCAGCTCGGGCACTGCGAGGATCAGGATGCCTTCGCAGATCACCAGCGCCCGAGCTTCGACCTGCTTGGTCTGACCGGTGCGGGTGTGCGTCGCGAAGTCGTAGACCGGTCGCTCTACGGGCGCGCCGCGCTGGAGCGCGCCGAGGTGCTCGGCGAGCAGCGCGTTGTCGAGGCTGTCCGGGTGGTCGAAGTTGACGCGCTCGCGGGCCGACAGGGGCCGGTCGCTGAGGTCCCGGTAATAGCTGTCGTGGTCGACCACGCTGCAGCCGTCGCGTCCCGCTGCTCGCTGGAGCGCGCGGGTCAGCGAGGTCTTGCCGCTCCCGGAGCCCCCACAGATGCCGAGCACGAACGGACGCTGCTGCATCCGTGGAAAGTAGCTCACAAGACGTCCACGCGATGGGCGAACCCGGGGACTTTCTTCGCCGGGCGAGCCTTGAGGCCGGCGCGCGCGGCGGCTTACTGTCTGGCTGACTCGCCGCACGGCGCGGCGAAGCATGGCACCCTTGAACTACGATTCGACGAACGTGTTCGCGCGCATCCTGCGGGGGGAGATCCCGGCCAAGGTGCTGCACGAAGACGACCGCTGCCTCGCGTTTCACGACGCGGCGCCGCAGGCGCCGACGCACTTCCTGGTGATCCCCAAGCGCGAGATCGCGACGCTCGCCGACGCGGGCCCCGGAGACGAGGGGCTGTTGGGCCACCTGCTGGTCACGGCGGCCAAGGTGGCGCGTGACCTCGGCGTCGAGGAGCACGGCTCGCGCGTCGTGATCAACAACGGCGCGGGTGCTGGCCAGACCGTCTTTCATCTGCACGTCCACGTGCTCGCCGGCAGGGCGCTGGCGTGGCCGCCCGGCTAGCCGCACGACCGGCCTCCAGCGAAAGGCATGAGCGAGCGAGACGACACCAGCCGAGACGAAGGCCCTGAGCCCGAGGTCATGTTCCTGCCGCTGGCGGCTTCGCCGGACGAGGCGTGGGGTGACCGCGACGTCGGCGTGCTGTCGCGCAGGATCCCGGACTTCGTGCACCAGGTGCTCAACCAGGGCCACGCCGGCCCCACGGCGATGCTGGAGCTGCAGTCGGCAGGGGACGCCGGCCCGATCACGTGGGTGCAGATGGAGGCGCCGCCCGATCGGGACGAGGCCTTCGAGCTCGTGCCCCCGCAGCTATTGGTCCGCGCGGTCGTGAGCGGCGTCATCGCGCCCGTCGACGACGGCGGCGTGCGGCTCGAGTTCCACGTCTTCCGTGACGACGACGACGACCTCGTCACCGAGAAGATGGGGGTGCTGCTCTCCGAGCAGGACCCGGTCGCGGGGCTGATGATGCTGACCCGACGGCTGGCTGGCCTGCTCGGGATCGGTTGGGAGCAGCCGCCGCGCGGGCTGCTGACCGATCGTCCGGCGGCGTTCTACGCCTTCTTGCGCGGGCTCGACAACGCGATGCTGCTGAGCGGCGACCTCGAGATCGACGTCCCCGAGGACCGCGGCGCGCTGATCCAGCCGTTCGCCGACGCGATCGAAGCGGACCCTGCGTTCGGGCTGGCGCTGCGGATCGCGAACGCGACCGCGGCGCTGGCGCTGCACGGCGCCCGGATCGACCGGGAGAGCGTGCGGCGCTTCCTCGACCGCTGCTACTCGGCGCAGCCGTTCGACGGCGAGGGCTGCGTGGCGGTCGCCGAACACCTGAGCGACATGGGCGAAGAGGAGCGCGCGTTCGCGTGGCTCGAGCACGCCACGGAGCTCGACCCGCCGCCGTCGCGCGGCCTGGAGAGCCTCGGCATCCTCAAGGCGCGCCGCGGCGAGCCGGACGCCGCGCGCGGGCTGTGGGAGCGCGGGCTCCGCGTCGACGGCCACCCGGACTTCTTCTCCCACCTCTCGCAGCTGAACTTCGCGGAGGGTCGCGACGAGGCCGCCTGGGAATTCGCGGAGCGGGGGCTGCGGCGGCTCCGCGAGCGCACGCTGCGCGCGGCGGAGTGGGCCGAGGAGGACCGCGGCGTCGGCGTGCTGCTGGAGTGCCTGCAGGCGCAGCTGCTCGACCGGGTCGCGCCGCCCGCGCTCGTCGCACCGCTCACGGCCCTCGGCGGGCTGCTCGAGGGCGAGGACCGCGTCGCGCTCGGCCTGTGCCTGTTCTCGCTGGGTCGCCGCCGCGAGGCGCGCGCCGAGCTCGTCGCCGGGATGCGGCGCCCGACCGACCCGTCGATCCGAGACCGCGCCGTGCGCGCGATGCTCCAGATCGACGTCGCGGACTTCGAAGCGCGGTTCGCCAAGGCGACCGAGCGCAGCCTGCGCGGCCGCAACCCGCGGCAAGCGCTGCCGGACCTGCGGCTGTGGCTGCACCTGCAGCCCGCCTTCTGGCCGGCGCTCTACTACTCGGGGATCGTGAAGCGTCGCCTCGGCGAGCTGGACGAGGCGCTCGACCTGCAGGCGGCGGCGCTCGAGGTCTCGCCCGAGCAGCCGGACGTGCTGCACGAGCTGGCGGAGCTGTTCGCGCGCCGGCAGAACAGCAAGCGCGCCCTGGAACTCGTCGACCGCGCGCTCCGGCAGCGCGAGGACGAGCCCCGCCTGCACGCGAGCAAGGCCCGCTACCTGCGGGACCTCGCGCGGCCCGGCGAGGCGCGCGCGGTGGTGGCGCGCGCGATCGACGCCGGCGTCGACAGCCCGGCGCTGCGCAGGCTCCGGCGCGCGCTCCGACGCAGCTGAGGTCGCGAGGCGTCCGCGCCTACTTCGGCGGCGCGGCCAGCTGGCGGAGGTCGACGCGCGTGACCCGCTCGCTGCAGAGCAGGTGTTCGAGGTCATGGGACTCGAGCCACCCGTAGATCAGGTCCATCGGGGTGCAGAGGCCCATGTGGGGGACGACGACCGGGCGGCCTTGGCCGTGCGTGTAGATCTTCGAGAACACGCCGATCAGCTGCTTGGTGTCGGCGCGGTAGATGCCGCCGCCCGAGTTCCCGAAGTAGGTCGGGGCGTTGACCATCCAGTAGTTGGCCCCGTTCAGCTCGTTGTGCAGCGAGCTGACCTCACCCTTGGACGGGACCGGGTCGTTGCCGAGCGGGCAGCCGACCGCGCACACCGGGTCCCAGACCCGGATCTGCGCGACCTCGCCGCGCGGCAGCACGTTGGCGACGTTCGGCAGCACGCGCTGGGTGTCCAGCTGCACGAGCGCCGCGTCGATGGTCGGGTCGCTCGCGATCATCTCGCCCGTGACCACGAGGTCCTCGCCCGGCAGGTAGACGGTCACGTCGAAGCCTTCGCGGCGCGCTCGGGGCGTGTCGGCGAGGATGTTGCGCACGACGTGGTACGACGTGAGCACGTAGGACTCGACGGCGCCGCCGCGCTCCGGGTTCGGGCCGGAGAAGACGATCGTGCCCGAGCCGACCGTGTCCTCGCCGTTGAGCTGCACGGTCGGCAGCAGCATGCGGCGCGTGAGCTCGTCGCGGTCTTGGTAGATCGTGCTGGCGAGGGTCCGGATCTGGCCGCGCGCCTCGGTGAGCTCGTGCGCCGCGCTCGCTTCCTTGGCGCGCACTTCGCACATGTAGGCGTCGACCAAGGCCTTGGTGCGCTCGAAGTCGGTGGACATCTGGCTGTGGAAGCGCTCGACGCCGTGCCTGGCGCGCGCCAGCTCCGACGCGAGCGCGCGCGCGTGCTCGGTGCCGGCCGCGGCGGCGGCCAGGCGTTGCTCCAGCGACGCGATGCGCGCCTCGGTCTCTCCGACGACCTGCTCGCGGAGCGCGTTGAGCTCTCGTCGCGTCGCTTCGCGGTCGGCGAGCGCAGCGTCGAGCTGCTGCTCGAGCGCGTCGAGCTGCGTCTGTCGCGCGCCGAGTCGAGCCTGCTGCGCCTCGATGCGTGCGAGCTCTCGCTGGCCGAAGACCAAGGCTGTGGCTGCGGCTGACGCCGCGAGGCCGCAGCAGACCGTGACGGCTGTGCGCTTCATCCCTGTCGCTCCTCCCTGTTGCTGTGGGCAGAAGCATCTGCCCAACAAGGAGTTCGAAATGGCGAGACAGGCCGCTGAAGGCAAAAGGCGGCGCCCCCGCGGCGCCGCGTCCGGCCCCCGATGCCACCGCAGGATCGAGGGAGTTCCCGTAGTCGGGAAAGCGCGCTGCGCGGCTACGGGACGGGGTGCGCCTCGCAGAGCTCGTGGACGACGGAGCGGAAGCTCTCGGGGGCCTCTCCGCGGACGAGGCCGATCACGATGTTCGCGGCCGCCTCGATCTCGGCCTGCCCGAAGCCGCGGGTGGTGACCGCGGGCGTGCCCAGGCGGAGGCCCGAGGTGACCATCGGCGGCAGCGGGTCGTTCGGGACCGCGTTCTTGTTGACCGACAGGCCGGCGACGAGCGCGCGCTCCTCCACGTCCGCGCCGGTCACGCCCGTGCCCTGCAGGTCGACGAGCACGATGTGGTTGTCGGTGCCGCCCGAGACGATCTTGAGCCCCGCGCCCTGCAGGCACGCCGCGAGGTGCGCGGCGTTGGCCTTGACCTTCAGCTGGTAGTCGCGGAACGAGGGCTGCAGCGCCTCTCCGAAGGCCACCGCCTTGCCGGCGATCTGCTGCATGATCGGGCCGCCCTGCGATCCGGGGAAGACCGACGAGTTGATCAACTTGTTGACCTCTTCGCTGGCGAGGATCATGCCGCCGCGCGGCCCGCGCAGGGTCTTGTGGGTCGTCATCGTGACGACGTCGGCGACGCCGACCGGGCTGGGCAGGACGCCCGCCGCGATCATGCCGGCGGGGTGAGCGATGTCAGCGAGCAGGTAGGCCTCGCACTCCTTGGCGATCTCGGCGAACGCGGCGTAGTCGATCTCGCGCGCGTAGGCGCTGCCGCCCGCGATCAGCACGTGCGGGCGGTGCGCCCGGCAGACCTCGCGCACCTCGTCCATGTCGATCAGCCCGTCGCCGTTGACCCCGTATTGCTTGGGGTCGAACAGCATGCCGGTGTGGCTCTTCGGGTGGCCGTGGCTGAGGTGGCCGCCGTCCTTGAGCGACATGCCGACGATGCGGCCGTTGGCGCCGGCGAGCGCCATCAGCGCGGACAGGTTCGCCGTCGTCCCCGAGTGCGGCTGCACGTTGGCGGCCGGCGCAGCGAAGAGCTTCATCGCGCGCTGTCGCGCGAGGTCCTCGACCGCGTCGGCGACCTCGCAGCCGCCGTAGTAGCGACGCGACGGATACCCTTCGGCGTACTTGTCGGTGAGGCGGCTGCTGCCGGTCTCGCGGACCGCGGCAGAGCTGTGGTTCTCGGAGGCGATGAGCGTCAGCGTGGTGCTCTGACGCCGGTCCTCCCGCTGGAGCCAGTCGGCGACTTCGGCGTCCTGGCTGCGCAGCGGGCTCGTATGCAGGTCTTGCGTGGTCACGGCGCGGTTGAGGCTACGCCGCCGGTCGCTCCCAGACCAGCCTCCCCGGCCGGCGTGCGGTGGGCCGTCGACGCGCAGCAGGCGCGCACAAAATGTGCTTTGCCCCTGCCCGGCCGGCATTCGTTGGGGTGTAATCCCGCGCCAGCGCGAAGCGCGAGCAGGGCGAACCGCGCGTCGCGGCAGCCTGCGAACGGCCGCGCTGCAGGAACCATCCCGAGTTGAGCAACTCCAAAGAGGACCTGCGCGCGTGGACCGTGCGCGACAGCGCCGAGCTCTACCAGCTGCCGGCATGGGGCAAGGACACCTACGCGATCGACGGCCGCGGCCACCTCGTGGTGCAGCCCAAGGGCGACGACGGTCCCAGCTTCTCGCTGCCGCTGCTGGTGGACGACCTCCGCAACCGGGGCATCGAGCTGCCCATGCTGCTGCGCGTCTCCGACGTGCTCGAGCAGCGCGTCCAGGCGCTCGCCGGGACGTTCGACGCGGCGATCCAGGAGTGCTCGTATACCGGGCGCTATCGCCCGGTGTTCCCGATCAAGGTCAACCAGCAGCGCGACGTCGTCGAAGAGCTCGTCGAGTTCGGGCGGGACCACGCGCTCGGTCTCGAAGCTGGCAGCAAGCCCGAGCTGCTGGTCGTGCTCGCGCACATGACCAACCCAGACGGGCTGATCATCTGCAACGGCTACAAGGACCTCAGCTACATCGAGACCGCGGTGTTGGCCAAGAAGATGGGCCTGCACACGATCATCGTGATCGACCGCTTCGAGGAGCTCGAGACGGTGATCGAGGTCAGCAAGCGCCTCGGCCTCCGCCCGCACCTCGGCGTGCGAGCGAAGCTCGCGTCGCGGGGCGCCGGCAAGTGGCAGGAGTCGGGCGGCGAGAAGTCCAAGTTCGGGCTGACCGCGGGCGAGATCCTCGAGGTCGTCGAGCGGCTCAAGCAGGACGACATGCTCGACTGTCTCGAGCTGTTGCACTTCCACATCGGCAGCCAGATCACCGCGATCCGGGCCATCAAGGACGCGCTCAAGGAGGCGACCCGGTTCTACACCGAGCTGCACGGCCTCGGCGCCGGGCTCAAGTTCCTCGACGTGGGCGGCGGCCTCGCGGTCGACTACGACGGCTCGCAGACCAACTTCCACAGCTCGGCGAACTACTCGCTGCAGGAATACGCCAACGACGTGGTCTTCGCCGTGCAGCAGGCGTGCGACGAGAAGAAGATCCCCCACCCGGACATCGTCAGCGAGTCCGGCAGGGCGTTGACGGCGCACCACGCGATCCTGGTGTTCGACGTGCTCGGCGTCTCGACCCAGCGGACGGACATCCCCGACGGCGCCGAGTCGCACGACAACCAGGCGGTCGCCGGCCTGCTGGAGATCCTGCACAACCTCTCGGTCAAGAACTTCCAGGAGAGCTATCACGACGCGCTGCAGCTGAAGGAGGAGGCGACCAGCCTGTTCACGCTCGGCTACCTCGACCTGCGCGGTCGGGCGATCGCGGAGCGGCTGTTCTGGGCTATCTGCGACCGGCTGCGCCAGATCGTTCGGTCCCTCGACTACGTGCCCGAGGAGCTCGGCGGGCTCGAGCGCGCGATGGCCGACACCTACTACTGCAACTTCTCCGTGTTCCAGTCGGCGCCGGACCACTGGGCCGTCAAGCAGCTCTTCCCGACGATGCCGATCCACCGGCTCCACGAGCGGCCGACGCGGCGGGCGACGCTCGCGGACCTGACCTGCGACAGCGACGGCAAGGTCGACAAGTTCATCGACCTGCGCGACGTGAAGCACGCGCTCGAGGTGCACCCCATCACGCCGGGCAAGCCCTACTACATCGGCATGTTCCTGGTGGGCGCCTACCAGGAGATCCTCGGCGACCTGCACAACCTGTTCGGCGACACCAACGCGATCCACGTCGCGCTGGACCCGGACCACGGCTATCGCATCGAGCGCGTCATCGAGGGCGACTCGGTGACCGAGGTGCTCGGCTACGTCCAGTACGAGAAGCAGGAGCTGACGCGGCGGATGCGGCGGCGGCTGGAGGAGG
>CAZTQF010000087.1:0-7842 GCA_964615255.1 uncultured candidatus Brocadiaceae bacterium
GAGCTTTGAGGCACACATTGATTTCAGCGTGCTGAACAGCGCCGCGCCGCAGGCGCTCAGCCGAGGTTCTTCCACTCCTTGACGCTCGGGAGGTCCTGCAGGGACGTGAGCCCGAAGCGCTCGAGGAAGTGCGGCGTGGTCCCGTACTGGAGCGGGCGACCCGGCACGTCCGCGCGGCCGGCGACCTTCACCAGCTTGTGCTGGAGCAGCGTGCGGAGCATCGGCCCCGCCTTCACGCCGCGGATGGCTTCGATCTCGCTGCGCATCACCGGCTGGCGGTAGGCGATCACAGCGAGCGTCTCGAGCGCCGCCGGCGAGAGCTTCTCCAGCTTCTTGACGCCCCGGAGCCGCTGCAGGTAGGGGAAGGTCGACGCCGTCGACATCCACCGCACGGTGTCCCCCACCCGGGTGAGCTCCACCGGCAGGCCCTGCGCGCGCAGCTGCTGCTGGAGCAGGTCGAGGGCCTGCTCCACGAGCTTCTGGCTGCTGTTGCACGCCTGCGCGAGCCGGAACACGGTCATGCCGTCTCGGGAGCTCAACATCAGCACGAACAAGACGCGGCTGAGCTCGTCGACGTCCGTGAGCTCGGGCACGACGGGGAGGCCGTCTTCGCCGAGGTCCGTGTCGAGGATCTCGTCGAGGTCCTGCTCGATCGACGCCGTCGCCTGTTCGGCGGCCACCGCGGCGCGCGCCGAGTCCTCGTCGATCTCCGCCGGGGCGTCCCCGTCGCCGACCTCGGAGGCCTCAAGAGGCGCTTCGAGCTGCTCCGGTGCGTGAGCGCCGTCTGTGCCGGCCGGTTGCGGCCCAACCGGCTCGCCGGCGTCGGGCGTAACGGGCTCGTCGGCGTCTTCGCCCGCGCCGCTCATCGGTGCCCCCGCAGCCGCCGCGGCGAACCGGTCCTCGGATTCGAACGCGCGGGCGTGTTCGCCGACCTCGTCGACGTGCCCCCGCTCGAACCTGACCAACTCTTCCGGACCTTTCTGGCGTTCGCTGACCGGAGCCGCGCCGGAGTCCTCCGGCGACGACCCACGCGAGATGTCGTCCATGCAGCGTTTCTAGCAGGCGAGCGAGGCTGTGTCACGGCTGACGCGGCTCGGAGTCGGCGCGTTCTCGACGGCGCCAGCGCATGGTGTAGGCCGTGGTCTCCAGCGGCGTCACCGGCCGGACGTCGAGGTCGTCGTCGATCTCCTGCCGCACCGCGTCGAAGGGCAGGTCGCGCCCCTCGGTTCGTTCCAGGCAGTAGACCGCGAACCAGCGCGGCTCGCCCGCCCACGCCGCCTCGAACGGCTCACAGACGCCGCCCTCCTCGAGCTCGAACGCACGCTGCGCGGCCGGGTGCTGGAACCCGGGCCCGAACGCGGGCAGGAGCCCGCCCTCGCGCTTGGTCGGGTCCTCGGAGAGGCGGGTCGCCAGGGTCGCGAAGTCCGCGCCCTCCCGCACCTTGGCCACGGCCTCGGCGACCACCGCGCGGTCCTGGTGGACCAGGAAGCGGACCTGGACCCGGTCCTCGCGGAGCGCGAGGTAGCGGAGCACGTAGCCCTGGTAGAGCCGCTGCGCGGTCCGGAGCCGCAGCGCCGCGCGCCACTCCGCCTCCCGCATCCCGAAGACGCGCCAGACGTAGTCCGCGAACGCAACGCCCGCGAGCTCGGTCTCGACCTGCTCGCGCAGCGCGCGCTCTTCGGCTGCGGTCTGCGCCGCGAGCCGCGCCTCTTGCAGTCGGATCCCGAACTGCTCGGCGTGGCGCGCGACCAGCACGTCGAACACGAGCAGGTCGACCGCCGAGAGCGCCAGCTTGGGGTCGGCGCTGAGCAGCCGGGCGAACGCGTCGCTCTGTCGGAGCACCAGGTCGCCCACGCGGGCGACCTCGGGATCGCGCGAGTCTTCGCGGGGAAGGAGCACCGCCGGTCCGAGCCCGTCCGAAGGTGCCCGAACCGCCGCGGCCGCCAACACCGGCGCAGGCGCCGGCAGCGGCGTCACGCCGCCCTCGCCGTCCGCGCGGGCTCCGGCCGGCCGTTCGACGCTCCCGCCGCGCGGGGCGGCGCAGCTCGTCGCGGCAAGCACCAGCGCTGCGGCTGCGAGCGTCGCCCGCGCGCTCCTCAGTAGGCCTTGAAGCTCCGAACCCACTTGGTGTTCTGGCAGAGGAAGCACTTCATCCGCACCATCCGACCCTCGGGGCCGATCTCAGGGGTCGTCCCCGAGCCATAGCAGGAGATGCACTGCTGGGCGGTCGCGTAGGTGACCTTGAGCTCGCCGCCATACTCGGCGTAGTAGGCGCGCAGCCAGCTGGCCTGCTCCGACTTGCTGGCGTCACCCCACCAGCCCTCCTCGGTCTGCTCGCGCTGGCCGCCCTGCTGCGCCTGGCCGCGCCGGCGCTCCATGGCCTGCCGGAGCAGCTTGGCGAACCGCTCCACGTCGCGGCCCTGGCCCTGGCCGGCTGGCTCTTGCTGGTTGGACGCTTGCTTGTCCTTGGCCTTGCCAGCGGCGGTGTCCTTGAGGATCTCCTTCTCGCCGAGCACCCACGAGCCGACGCCGTAGGCGAAGTACTCCGTGCGCTTGCCGACGGGGAACTTCTCCCGCTGGGACCACAGCGCCTTGATCTCGTCCGGCTCCAGCTCGAGCGACTTCTGCAGGCGCTCGACGATCTTGTCGGTCATCTCGTTCTCGGCGAAGTCCCGCGCGGCCTGCAGCGTCAGCCCGCCCGCGTTGATCTCCTTCTGGGCGACCGACTGGATCGCCTTGCGCCACTGGTCGGCGACCTTCTGCGTCAGGTAGCGGTCACGCGCCTGCTCGAAGCGGTCCTTGGCGCGGTCGAACTCCGCCCGCAGCTTGCTGTCGGGGTACTGCTCGGCGAAGGTCGCGATCAGCTCGACGCCCTTCTTGAAGTCGCTCAGCCGTCCGCGGCTGCGGTAGGCCTGGATCTGCTCGATCATCCCGAGCTCCTTGGCGGCGGCCTTGTAGCGCGCGAGTCGGTCGATGAGCTTGTCCAGCCGCTGGGGATCCTTGGCGTTGCCCAGCTCCTTGGCCTGGTCGAGGTGCTCCGAGGCCCGGTCGTAGTCCCGGAACTTCACCAGCTCCTCGGCCAGCAGGATGTGTCGGTTGGCGTCTTCTCCCGGCGAGAACTTGGTCAGCGTCTCGGAGTAGAACTCGTCCTTGGTGTAGACCTGCGTCGCCGGCACCTCGACCGTGCGCACCCCCTTGAGGTTGCGACGCGGGACCGGATACGGGACCCCTTTGGCCTGCACGACGAGCGGGTCGCCGGACGGATCCGTGATGCGCCCGATCACCGCCTGCCGGGTGCCGTTGCTCAGGTAGATGACCTCCGTCGCGCGCACCAGGACTTCGTCCTGCTGGTCGCCGATCAGGTCGAACTTCTTCTTCCAGTTGGTCGCGCTCGCCGTGCTCAGGTGATCCCAGCGCAGCTCGAGCACCCCGCCGTTGTCGAGACGTCGGACCCGCAGCCCCTCGCCGTCGGCTTGTTCGACGGCTGCGAGCAGCACCCGCCCGTCGGCGAGCTGCAGGGACTGGGCGGCGCCAGACCGGGCGAGGAAGAGGGCCGTCAGCGCGGCCAGGCAGGGGATCATGCGTCGCATGTGCTTCTCCGAATAGGCTGTCTAGCGGGGGGGCTCGCCGACGTCACCACGATAGGACATTACCCGATCTCGCATCGGCAGCTGCCGCGGCACGACGCGCAGGAACTCGGCGACCACGTCCTCGCCGTCTTCGAGCCAGCGGGCCTCGATCTTCACGAGCCAGACCAGCGGGCGGTTTTCGTCTGCGGTCGCGGTCGCCGACCACGACATCCCGGGGAAGCCCGGCACCTCCTGATCCACCAGCGGGACGAACTCCAGGTCGAAGGGCGAGCTGTCGCCGTTCGTCGAGCGGATGGCCTCGTAGCGGACCCGGTGCATCGCCAGCTCGCAGAGCGCCGTCAATTCGTGCCGCGCATCCGTCGAGCGCCGCTGGCTGATGCTGGACGACAGCGCGCCGAGCAGCGCGGTGACCCCGAACAGCAGGATCGCGAGCGCCGCGAGCATCTCGGCGAGCGTGAAGCCGCCTTGGGTGGATTCAGAGGCGCGCTCAGCCATTCCAGTCGTCCTTGGCGTGCAGCACGGGAACGACGAACTCGACGGTCCTCCCGACGTTGACGACCGTGCCGGCCGCGTGCTCGAGGATCTTCGTCGCGCGTTGGCCGCGCTTGCAGCCGAGCAGGCGGTCGCCTTCGAGCGACGCGTAGCGGATCCACTCGCCGCCGAGCTTGACGTAGCCGCCGTCCCCGGCGCCGGGGAAGCCCGCGCCGTCGTAGAGGTAGAGCGTCGTGTCGTCCGCGCCGACGAAGCGCGCCAGCAGCCCCTCGGGGGCCGCGTCCCGGTCCTGCGCCACGACCACGCGGCACAGGATCGCGTGCGGGTGGATGTCGTCCGTCGGGTCCGCCTCGCTCAAGGGCCCGAGGTCGAACGCGAACTCGCCGCCCTGGGACGCGTCGACGAGCCAGCCGCCGCGCGCGCTGTCCCAAATCGCGAGCGGGTCGCCGAGGCGCGCGGTCGCGCCCGACTGGAAGCCGTGCAGCGGCCCGCGCGCGTCGCCCCACGAGGTCGTGCGCTGCGACCAGAGCCCGAACTCGACGTGCAGCAGGTCCGAGAGGATCGGGCGCGTCATCTCGTAGACGGTGATCCCGGGCAGCTCCTCGCCGCCCGGCACCACCACGTCGAACGGATCTACGAACCGGTCCGGGCCGCTCGGGATGCGCTGGCCGGGCAGGAACCAACCCGCGCGCAGCTCGAGCAGGGCGTCGTCGTCGCCTTCCTGGCGCCAAGGCAGCATCAGCAGGTTGCCGATCCCCCGCAGGGGCTCGGAGGCCGCGCGCTTGTCGGCTTCGGCGACGATCTCCTCGGGCGTCAGCGTCGGGTCCTCTTGGAGCACCTCCGCGGCGAGGCGCTTGCCGACGATTGCCAGCTCCCGGTCCGGTGAGAGGTGCACGGCGCCGCGCAGCACCTGCACCAGCGTCGCGCCGCGCGCGCGGGTGTAGGGAAGCCCGACCGGGAGCACCTGGACCACGAGGCGATCTTCGACCGCCTGCCGGTCTCGTCCGGTCGCGCTGCCGCGCAGGCGGCTCAGCTCGTCGCGCACCACCTGCTGCGCGCGCGCGCCGCGGTCCGCCAGCACCTGGCTGGTCTCGCCGTCGCGGAACATCGTGAGTCCGCTGTCGACGAGCGACACGAGCATCACCAGGAACCCAGAGAGGATTCCCATGACCACGACCAGCTCGATCAGGGTGAAACCCCGCGAGCGCGAGCCGGCGACGCCGCTCATCGGGCGGTCACCTGTTCGTCGAGGATGCGGGTCTGGCCTTCGTACTGCACCCGGACGTCCTCGACGCGCGCCGAGGTCTTCCAGCCGTGCTGGGTGAACGCCTGCAGGTCGATGCAGCCCGGTTGGTAGAGGGTGTGGAAGCGCACCTCGAGCCGCGAGGCCTGTCGCGCGATGCGGTGCGGCTCGCTGTCCGAGGATCCCCCGGTGAACTCCCACAGCGACGGGTGCTCGGCAGGGTCCGCCGTCCACGGCGCGAGGCTGTCCGTGCGCACCCGGCAGACGACCTGCACCCGCGGATCCGTCGTCTCCTCCCGCCACTGCAGGTCGCGGTAGAACACCGGCGCCTCGTTGGTCGTCACCTGGAAGTAGCTCAGCTCCGGGTCGTCGCTGAAGTCGGCGTAGCGGTCCCAGTGGCGGAACGGGAACTGAATCACCACCTGCCCGCTCGAAGCGCCCTGCGGCGCGGTGCCGTAGCGGCCGCGGAACAGCCCGCGGGACGCAGACGAGTCGGCGTCGACCGTCCCGTCCGGGTTGGGCGGGTGCCAGTTGGGCATCTCGAGCGTGTTGACGCCGCTGCGGGACCACGTGTAGTGCAGCAGCTCTTGCCCCAAGAGCAGCGTCCCCGAGGTCGGGAGCGGCCCCTGGTCCTGCACCGAGATCACCGACTCGTTGGCGCCGACCGCGCCGGCGAGGATCGCAGCCGGCCGATGCGACAAGAACTTGACGCGGGCGCCCCGGTCGTGCCCCCGCGCCTCGGTGTTCAGCAGGCCGCGGCCGGAGTTCGCGATCGTGAACACGCCGTTGGCGCGGGCCGAGTAGGCCATGATCTCGTCGTCCACCTGGATCAGCCCGCCGGCCTCCGGGAACCGCGCGCTCAGGTCCGCGCCGCCGGCCCAAAGCGCGCCGAGCGAGTTGTTGGTGAAGAACGGGTTGGTCGTCAACTGCTGCGCGTTGGCGTCCATGATCTCGTCCAGCACCAGGTCCGGGCAGACGTGCTGGACCACCTCGACCTCGTCGACCACGCCCTGCATCGGCTGCTCGCCGTTGGCGCCGCCGCCGACGGTCGGGTTGGGGCAGAACGCTGCCGGCAGCTCCCCGCTCGGGAACTTGACGAGCCGGTCGTACTGCCGCGGATCCTGGATCTGCGTGTTCTGGGGCGGGCCGATGTACTGGTTTCGGACCTCGTCGCGGAACGCGATCAGCTGGAACGGCCGCGGCCCGAACAGCTCCGGCGGCGTGCGGTCCTGCTGCAGGTTGTCCGAGCCGTAGCGCCGCGCTGCCCACGTGACCGTGTGCCACTCGACCGCCGGCCGGCTAGTGCCGCTCGCGACGGATCCCTGCACCAGCGCCACCCGGTCGTGGCGGCCCACGCGGCCGGTGTAGGCGCCGTAGTTCCCCCACAAGAGCTGCACCCGCTGGCACTGCGTCACCTGCGCGTTGGTCTGCGGGTGCGACGACGTGCCTGTGAACGGGTCGCCGCGGAACGCCAGCCGGCGTCTTGCCCAGTGGATCACCGGGTAGGTGCTCTCCAGCTGCGGCGTGTAGCCGATGAAGTTCGCGGTCGGGTTGACCGTGCCCCACGGCGGCTCGGTCGGGACGTTGGGTTGATCCGGCCCCAGCTGGTTGATGCCCACCTGCTGCCTGGAGGTCGAACGGGTCAGCTCCTGGTAGACGCTGCGCCACGCGGCCCGGTTGCCGCGGACCAAGTACCTGCCGTCGGCGATCGTGTCGTATCGAACCCACTCGATGTCCGCGTCCTGGCCCGCGGGCATCAGCTGCACCCACTCGCTGGTCTGCGTCGTCTCGGGATCCCAGAGCACGCCGGTGTTCTGCACGCCGATGGAGACCGGCACGACCCAGACGATGCGCGTCGGCAGGTCGTCCCACGTCCCAGCACCGTTGGCCAGCTGCCAGTTGTTGTTGAAGTCGGTGACGAACTTGCGCGCGGTCTGGTCGAACAACTGCTGGTCGATCAGGTTCTGGTCGCCCGGCAGCTGCTGCGCGCGCTGGACGTTGGTCAGCTTCGTCCCCTGACGCGCGGCGTACTTGATCAGCTCGATCCCGCCGATCTCGGTCGTGTCCCCGCTGATCTGGCCGTTGGTGTTGTTCTGGAAGCCGATCCGGTCCTGGATCAGCAGCGCGTAGCCGCCGCCGACAGAGAAGGCGTCGGCGATCTGGTTCGACGCGTTCGGCGGCGGCTGGTCGTCGCCGGTGGGCACCGGATCCGCGAGCTCGAGGTCGCCGGTCCAGTTCTCGTCGATGCCGAACCCGATCGGGATCGGCGGCCCTTGCAGCGGCACCAGGGAGATCGGATCCGGGTTGCTCACGAACGCGCGCGCGACGGCGAACTGGCCGAGCTGACCGTCCAGCGCGGTCTTGCCGACCATCATCGGCGTGTCCTCGGTCAGCACCGCGCCCTGGCGAATCAGGTTGTTGGTGCCCCGGTGGCGGGGATCGAGCGGTGAGCCCGGCACGGCGAAGACGTCGCGGCCCTGTTCGAGCGCGTAATTGGCGGTGATCAGCGAGCCCGAC
>CAZTQF010000088.1:0-7819 GCA_964615255.1 uncultured candidatus Brocadiaceae bacterium
CGACCTTGACCACCGAGAGGTCGTCGAGCGTGGTGATCACGGTCGACGACTGCAGCAGCGAGCCGACGCTCACCCGGCGCAGCCCCAGCACGCCCGCGAACGGAGCGCGCACGACGTGATCGCGGATCGCCACCTCCAGCGTCTCGACGCGCGAGCGGGCGGCGTTCATCAACGCCCGGGACGTCTGCACCTCGCGCTCGGGCGCGATGCCCTGCTCGTTGAGCTCGACCGCGCGCCGGTGCGCGGCCTCGCGCTCGGTCAGCATGGCCTTGGCCTCGGACAGCATCGAGCGCTCCTCGGCGGCCTGGAGCTCGAGGAGCACCTCGCCCGCAGCGACCTGCTGGCCGTCGTCGAAGTGCACCGTCTCGACCAGGTCGCTGCGGTTCGCCGTCAGCGTGACGGACTCGTTCGCCACCGCCGTGCCCAGCGCCGCGAGGCGGTCCGAAAACGGCGCGTCGACGACGCGGGCGAGGATCACCGGGGTCGCGCTCGACGCGCGGCGAGTGGCCTTGCCCTCGACGTCCTGCCCGTAGTAGAAGCCGAACCACACGCCGGCGGTGACGGCGAGCAGGGCGAGCAGGTAGGCGACGAACGTGCGCATCGGGGATGCGGACCATACTCGACGGCACACCCGCCGCGAGGCCCAACAAGTCGCGCCCTTGTCCCGTCCGCGTCGCGCCCGGCGCGGCGCCGCGACGCCGCGCCGCGACGTTACGGCCGCGCGATCCGGGGGTATGGTCCGGGCGTGCACCCGCTCTGCTTCGTCACCGGCGCCAGCAGCTTCGTGGCCCGCGCGCTGGTGCCGAAGCTCGCGCGAGACCACCGGCTGCGGCTGCTGCTCCGGCCGGGTCAACGCCCGCCGTCGTTCGCCGGGCTCTCGTACGAAGCCGTGGAAGGCCGCCTGGAAGACGAGGCCGCCCTCGCGCGGGGCCTGCGCGGCGTCGACCGCGTCGTGCACCTGGCCGCGGTCGTGTCCTTTTGCCGCGAGGACCTCGGCCGCATGCACGAGGTCAACGTCCGGGGCACCGAGCGCCTCGCGCAGCTGGCCCTGGCAGCGCGCGTCCGGCGACTGCTGCATGTGTCGACGATCTCGGCCGTGGGCTACACGGACGACCCCCGCGAGCTCGACGAGCGCGCGCCGTTCAACTTCGGGCCGCTGCGCATCGGTTACAGCGACACCAAGCACGCCGCCGAGGCCGCCGTGCTGCGCGCGTGCCGAGACGGCCTCGACGCGGTCATCGTCAACCCGCCGTCGATGTACGGCGCCGGGGACCGCCGCAAGGGCGACGGCTCGCTGCTCGGCGCCGTCATGGACGGTCGCGTGCGCCTCGCGCCGCCGGGTGGCACCAACGTGGCCGACGTCGACGAGGTCTGCGACGGCATGGTCGCCGCGCTCGAGCGCGGCCGAACCGGAGAGCGCTACATCCTGGGCGGCGAGAACCTCAGCGGGCTCGAGCTGATCCAGCGGATCGCGTCGATCGTCGGCGGCCGCGCCCCGCGACGCGCCGCGCCGCGTCCGCTCGTTGCGGCCGGTGCGAGGCTCCTGTCCCTCAAGGAGCGCCTGCTCGGCAGCAAGCCGCCGGTCACCAGCCAGATCCTGCGGCTCGCCGGCAGGTTCATGTACTTCTCCAGCGCCAAGGCGGACCGGGAGCTGGACTGGCGCGCGGGCCCGGTCGACCCCGGCATCCGTTCGGCCTGGGCGCAGCTGCAGGCCGCCGAGTAGGTCGCAAGGTTTGTGCAACCGCGGGCGCGCGCGGCGCCCTCTCCTGCGGCGGCGGCAGCACCGTGCTGCAGCCTCCGATCACGCTGGCCGGGTCAGAAAGGAGGAGAGATGAGGGAGAGGTTCCAGTCGTTCGCTGTTTGTGCCGCGCTGTTCGCAGGGGTCGCGGCAGCGCAGGGCACCTGCCCGCGGACCCAGGCCGAGACCGTGGCGAGGACGATCGAGTTCCACGGCGTCGTGCAGTGCGGCGCGGTCCGTTTCCAGGTCGGCGGGGCGACCTTCAGCGGGCCGAACCAGGGCTGCCCCCTGCTCGCCGTGCTCGTGCCCGAGCACGAACAAGAGGCGCCGCAGACCAACGGATCCCAGACGCGCGCGCAGGTCTACGCGCAGGTCACTACCCGGATCTACCACTTCGCCTGTGAGCGCGAGTGGTGGCTGTTCATTCCGTGGGACTCCACCTGCCGGCTCGTCAACGAGCACGCCGGCGCGGTCCTGCCGCGCATGACGACCGTCCCGTGCGATCCGGCCGGCGCGGGTGCGGCCATGCCGTGATCCCGGCCAGCGCCGGACATGTGTCGAGGTGAGCTTGCAGCCAGGAGACCAAGGGAGGGCGCGCGGCGTCGCGCGGCCCCTCCGATCGAGCAGGAGGCCAGATGTCTTTGGGTAGAGAGAGACCGCGGAGGTCCGTGATCGCGGGCTTGTTCACGCTGCTGGTGTGCGCCGTCGTCGGAGTCTGGCTTGTCGGTGAGACGCTGGCTGGCGCGGCGGCGTGCGCCGAGGGCGCCGCGCCGGCCGACAGCACGCCGACCCGGGCGCGGGCCGCCGCGCGCGACGCCGAGCCGTTCGCCGCGCAAGGACCGCCGCTCGAGCGGGAGGTCTGGCGCCCGCCGGACGCTGCGCCCGAAGCCTCGTTCGAAGCGGTGATCGCGCAGCTCTGCGAGCTGAGCGGCGCCACCGCCGACCTCGCCCAGCAGGACGAGCACGAGGCCGCCAAGGCCCTCGACGAGGAGGCGCGATCGCTGCTGGGATCCGCGCTCCAGCGGTTCGGCGACGCCGGCGAACGCGCCCTGGCGATGGTCGTCGAGCTCCCGGCGGTCGAGCCCGGCGCGCCGCGCCCGAAGGGTCAGAACATCCGGCTCGGCGTCCTGCAGGTCGTGCTCGCGGCGGAGCTCGCGCGTCGCCACGAAATCGCAGCCAGGCTCGGCGAGCGAGGACCGCGGGACGACCTCGTGGCGGCCGCGCTCGCAGCGATGCCGATCGGCGCGAACACGGCGGAGATGGGCGATCGGATCCTGCACCAGCGACCCTATCTCGGGCTCTGCCACGAACCCCAGGTCTTGGAGCTGGTGGAGCAGGCCGGCGCCGGCTCCCTCGCACGTCCCATCGCGACGCGCATGCTGCTGACGCTCTGGGAGAACCTCAGGGAGAGCGGCCAGCGCACGTCGGAAGAGCTCTCGCGGCTGGCGCTGCTGCTGCTCGACGACGCCGAGCCCAGCCAGGTCGTCGTGGCCTGTCGCCACCTGCTCGCCGACGATCGCTACCGCGCGATCGCGCTCGCCTGGCTGCGCGAGCGGGGCGACCAAGCGCTCGCCGGCGAAGTCGCGCAGCTGGCTGGGCGCGAGCTGCCGCCTCAGCAAGCGTTGGCCGTACTGCGCGCGCTCGGGTCGGTCCTGAAGCACACGCGGGGCGCGCTCCTGGCGGTCGGCGTGCGGGCGCCTGAGCTGTTGGCCGACGCCTATCGAGAGCAGCTGGCCGCCGGGACCCAGCCGGCGCTCCGGCGCGAGATGGTCATGGGCGTCGGCATGCTGCCCGACGCCTCCGGGCTCGAGATCGCGCGGCTGGCGCTGGACCACGACCCGGCGGTCGAGGTCAGGCTCCAGGCCATGTTCGTCTTCACCGTCCACGGCGCAGGGGCAGGCGCCGAGGCCGCCATCCACCAGATCCTGGACGACCCTCGGGTCGCCGCGGACCCCGACCACCTGGGCGCGGTGGTGATCGCGCTGCAGAACCTCGAGGACGACGACCCCAACGTCATCGCGCGGCTGGGGGCGCGGCTGCAGGTGATGCCGCTGCGACCGCGGAGTCGAGAGCTGCTCGACGAGCTGTTGGCTCGGAGCCTGCCGCGCCCGGGCGGCTGAGGCTGCCGTCGTAGGCAGCGCTCGGAGTAGCCGGGGCTACTTCTTCTTCTCGATGTGCTTGGTGTGCTTCCGCAGGCGCGGGCAGTACTTGCTGAGCTCGAGCTTCGGCGTGCCGGGCTTCTTCAGCAGCGTGTAGTTGCGGTCACCGCTCTCCTCGCAAACGAGGAAGACGATCTCTCTTTTCTTCTTGGGCTTGGCCATGGCTGAAGGGGGCGGCCTCGGGCTGAGGCCGGATTGGGAGGGCGAAGAAGCGTAGCGAGCCCCTCTCGAATGGCAAGAGCTTCCCGGCGTGGCCCCCGCCTGCGGGCGCCCGCGACGGGGCTGGGACGCGCCGCCCTGCGATCGTCAGTAGTCCAGCAGCAGCACGGGCATCTGACCGATCTCCGCCCCCCAGGGAGAGGTGGTCGCGGTCCCCGGGAAGAAGCAGCTGCTGCAGCCGCTGCCGACGCCGGCTCCCGAGCAGACGAGCTGGAGGCCGTTGCTGAGAGAGAGCGGGAGGCTGGGCCGCGACACGTCGAGCCACGCCGCCTGGAGGCCGAGGCGCGCCCCGATCGCCGCGCTGCCAGGGACCGTGAACGAGGTCGAGAAGCGCCCCGCGAGGTCCGAGGTCCCGACCCAGCTGAAGTCCAGGGGCGCCCACTGGTAGCAGGCGGCCATGGTCGGGTCGATCGCGCCGAAGGAGGCGCCGTAGCCGAGGTAGCCCGCCCCTGCCGGTCGCACCGCGGGGTCGACGCCCGCCCACGCGATCACGAAGCCGGTCTCGCCTGTGAACGGGTTGGTCGGCGGCACACCCGAGACGACGAGGCCGACGCTGCCCCCGGCGACCGGACCGCCGGCGCCGGTGACGCGCAGCGCGGTCGGCTCGCTGCGCGAGGTGCAGCTGCCGTCTCCTACGGGCACGATCATGCCTTCGTCGACGCCGTCCTCGAACCAGACCGCGTCGACCCAGTGGCCGCTGCTGATGGTGAACGGGGCATCCGAGACCTCGAACTCGAGGAACAGCGTGCCGGCGGTCACCGGCAGCGGGCTGGAGAAGGTGATCTGGACGAACGTCTCGCCCGTCGTGGTGGCCGGGCCCGGCGCCGGGGTCGCGGGCACCTGGACGGCCGCCGGACCGAAGAGGGTCTGGACGCCGGGAGGGCGGTTCGCGGCCAGGTTCGCGCCCGCCGCCGCCGCCGCCACCACCCGGATTCCGCCGCGGACGGTCAGCGTGCGCGTGAGCGCGGGGTAGGCGACGTCGCCGGGCAGCACCGAACGACGCAGCCGCACGCCGGTGAGGCTCGCGCCCACCAAGTTCGGCGGCAGCAGCCCTTGGTCCACGAACACCTGCAGCGTGCCTTCGCTCCAGCGCAGGGGCATGGCGACGGCGGCGTTGCCGGGCAGACCTTCGCACACCGACGGGACGGTCGCGGTCGACTGGGCCACGGCGAGCGGACAGACAAAGAGCAGGATCGCGATCAGGTGATGGGGCATCGGTGTCCTCCTGGCGCCCTTGCCATCGGCACGTAAGAGCCCCCCGCCCAAGCCAATCCCCCGCCGCGTGCGTCTGCGACGCAGGAGCGCGAACGCTCGCTCGGTACAAAAAGAAAAGGGCCCGGTCCCCACCGAGCCCTTTTTGAGGGTCGTCCACAACTCGACGCCCCTCCTTCCCTTTCCCGCCCTTGCTATCGGCCGGTCGGATCCACCGCTGAAGCAAACCTGTGCGACGAGAGCCGAAAGCTTCGTTGCCTGCGACCCGGCTCGTGCGCGAGCATGCCCGGATGAGGTCCTCAGGCGCACCCGTGTCAATCGTGACCGGCAGCAGCCGCGGCATCGGCAGCGCCATCGCCGAGGCGCTCGCGCGCGACGGCCACCGGCTGCTGCTGGTGGCGCGCAGCGAGCCGCTGCTCACGGAGCGCGCCGCGACGCTTCGCGCGATCGGCGCCGAGGTCGAGGTGTGCGCCTTGGACCTGCGCGCGGACGGAGCGGTCGCCGAGGTCGTGACCGCAGCAGAGCGGCGGTTCGGGCCGCCGGACTGCGTCGTCAGCAACGCCGGCACGGCGCCGTCCGCGAAGG
This sequence comes from uncultured candidatus Brocadiaceae bacterium, assembly GCA_964615255.1. Classification (GTDB taxonomy): domain Bacteria; phylum Planctomycetota; class UBA1135; order UBA1135; family UBA2386. The sequence goes on from CAZTQF010000088.1 coordinate 5,914, forward strand.
TAGAGGACACGTCCGACGACGCGCTCCGCGAGGTCTTGGACCTGCACGTGGCCGTGCCGCTGGCGTTCGCGCGCGCGTGCGCGCCGACGATGAAGGCTCGCGGTAGCGGCGCGCTGGTGCACCTCGCCTCGACCGCCGGCCTGCGCGGATTTCCGTTCACGTCGGCCTACACCGCCGCCAAGCACGGCATGGTCGGCTTGACGCGCGCGCTGCACGCCGAGCTGCAGCCCAAGGGGCTCTGTTGCTACGCGGTCTGCCCCGGCTTCGTCGACAGCGACATCACCAGGCGCGCCGCCGCGGCGGTCGCGGCGAAGGGCCGCACGACCGCCGCGGCGGCCCACGCCAGGATGGGGCAGCAGAACCGCATCGGGCGGATGCACACCTGCGAAGAGGTGGCCGAGAGCGTCGCGGCGCTGCTGCGCGAGCGACCGGACGGCTGCGTCTACGAGCTCGACCGGGAGCCGCCCGGATTCCTCGATCGACCATGAGCGACTACGACTTCCACTTCGAGATCGACGACGACCGCGTCGCGCTGCTGACCCTGGATCGGCCCGACACGCTGAACTCGCTGACATTCGAGGTCTACGGCCAGCTCGAGCGGCTGTTCGTCGACCTGCGGACCGACGACCGCGTGCGCGCGGTCGTGCTGACGGGCAAGGGCAAGGGCTTCTGCAGCGGCGGCAGCGTCGACGAGATCATCGGCCCGCTGCTCGAGCGCGACCTCGCCGGCACGCTCGCGTTCACGCGCATGACGGGCGCCGTCGTGCGCAACATGCTGCGCCTGGAGAAGCCGGTGATCGCGGCGGTCAACGGCGTCGCCGCCGGCGCCGGCTCGGTCCTCGCGCTCGCCAGCGACCTACGCGTGATGTCGGAGCGCGCGAAGTTCGCGTTCCTGTTCACCAAGGTCGGCCTGACCGGCGCAGACATGGGCGCTGCGTGGCTGCTGCCCAAGGTGATCGGGACCGGCCGCGCGATGGAGCACCTGACGCTCGGCGACAAGATCCCCGCCGACGAGTGCCTCCGCATCGGACTCGCCAACCGGGTGGTGCCGCACGAGCAGGTGCTCGAGGAGGCCCTCGGGCTCGCGCGGAGGCTCGCGCGAGGTCCTGGCCTCGCGATCGGCATGACCAAGAAGATGATCTGGAACGAGTGGCCGATGGACCTCGACGCTGCCATCGAGCAGGAGGCGCAGGCCCAGGCGCTGCTGCTGCGCGCGGGTGACCACCGCGCGTTCTACGACGCCTGGAACGAAGGGCGCGCGCCGGAGTTCGAAGGACGATGACCGAGACCGACTACCGCGAGCTCTTCCTGCCCGACAGCGACCTCGACGAGCCGCTGCGCGCGTTCGCGCAGCAGCTCCGCGCGTTCGCCGACGACAAGCTCGCGCCCTACGCGCGCGAGATCGACGAGACCTGCACGTTCCGCCGCGAGATGGTCGCAGACCTCGGGCGCGCAGGCGTGCTGGGTGGCCCGCTCCCCGAAGCAGTCGGCGGCGGCGGCTGGACCCCGCTGCAGCTCGCGATCGCGCACGAGGAGCTCGGCGCGGCCTGCGGGAACGCGCGCGGCTTCTGCGCGGTGCAGACCGGGCTCGTGACGCAGTGCCTGCAGCACAACGGCGACGACGCGCAGCGTGAGCGCTGGCTGGGCCCGCTGATGCGCGGCGACGCGATCGGCTGCTTTGGCCTCACCGAGCCCGACGCCGGCAGCGACGTCGCGTCCCTGCAGACCCACGCGGTGCAGCAGCCGGACGGCTCGTACCGGATCTCGGGCACCAAGCACTGGATCACCAACGGCGGCGTCGCCGACGTCATGCTGCTGTTCGCGACGGTCGATCCGTCGCTCGGGCACAAGGGCCTGACGGCGTTCCTGCTGACGACCGACCGCGACGGGATCGAGCGCCGCCCGA
>CAZTQF010000089.1:0-7805 GCA_964615255.1 uncultured candidatus Brocadiaceae bacterium
CGGGTCCGACATGCACGCCATCGGCTTGTAGACCAGCACCGCGCCGCTCGCCGCCACCGCAGCCGCCACCAGCACCCCGCCCGCGAACGAACCCGAGCGACGCCGCGCGAACCACGCCACGACCGCGAGCAGCAGCCCGCTGCAGAAGTGCGAGAACGTCAGCGGGCTCATCCCGAGCTCGGCGAACAGCCACGCGCCGAGCGGCCACAGCAGCCGCTGCGGGAACGGACCGTCGAACGACAGCGGGTCCTGCGCCATCGCGGCGAAGCGCTCGCCGTGGCCGGGGAACGGCGCCGCCGCGCCCGGCACGAGCAACTCGCTGAGCACCAGCAGCGCGCCGCCGACGAGCAGCGCGGTCTGCCACGGCGACCAGAAGTCGCGGGCGCGCGCGTGGCTCGGGGCGGCGTCGGTCATGTCTTCGAAGCCTACAGCACCCGATGGCGCCGGCGCGCCCCGATACGCCGCTTGAATCGACGCTGCCGCGCCTCCACCCTGGCGGCTTGATGCCGCAGAAGGGCCTGCCTCTACGCACGTTCGCGATCTTCCTGCTCGCCGCCGTGATCGGCGTCGCAGGCGGCGTGCTCGGCAGCTTCTTCCAGCTCGGCCTCAACTGGCTGCAGGAGCAGCTGACGGGCGGCTCGGGCGCGCAGATGTCCGAGGCGGTGCGCGCCAACCTCACGTGGTGGCAGGCGCTGCTCGTGCCCACCCTGGGCGGGCTCGCCGCGGGCGCGGTGCTGCTGCTCCTGCGCGGCGACAAGCCCCCCTTCGGCGTCGCCGACCTGGTCGGGATCGTGCAGCTGCGCAAGGGCGCGCTGCGCTTCCGGCAGAGCCTCGTCACCATCGTGTCGTCGGCCTGCACGATCGGCACCGGCGGCAGCATCGGCCGCGAGGGCGCGAACTCGCAGATCGCGGCGACCGTCGCCTCGATCCTGGCCAAGGTCACGCGGGTCTCCAGCAAGCACCGCGCGGTGCTGCTCGGCTGCGGCGTCGCCGCAGGCATGGCGACCTCCTACAACGCGCCGATCGCCGGCGCGATCTTCGTCATGGAGATCGTGCTCGGCAACTTCGCGATGGACGTGTTCGCGCCCATCGTCGTCGCGTCGGTGCTCGCGACCATCGTGCGCAGCGAGCTGCTGACCGAGGCGCGGGTCTACGAGAACGTCTCCGACGTGGTCCAGCGCCTGCCGCTCGGCTTGGTGCTGGCCGCGCTCGTGCTCGGGCTGTTCTGCGGGATCGGCGGCGTCCTGTTCCGGACCGCGCTGCGCGGCGGCCGCAGCTTCTTCCGCGCGATGCGGCTGCCGCTCCCGGTCACGACCGCGCTCGGCGGCCTGATCGTCGGCGCGGTGGGCATCTTCATGCCCGAGACCTGGGGCAACGGCTTCGAGGTCATCGACGACGTCGTCGCCAACGCCGCGGGGTTGGCGCCGTCGATGGCGCTGATCCTGACGCTGTTCTTCTGGAAGCAGGTGGCCACGGTCGCGACCGTCGGCTCCGGCGGCCTCGGCGGCATCTTCACGCCGAACCTCGTCATCGGCGCCGCCTTCGGCGTGCTGTTCGCGTCCGCGGTCGGAGAGGTGCTCGAGGTGCAGCCCGGCCAGGTCGCGACGTTCGCGTTCGTCGGCATGGCCGGGCTCACGGCGGCCACCATGCACGCGCCGGTGACGGCCGTCGTGCTGGTCTTCGAGCTGACCGGGCACTACGAGCTGACGCTGCCGGTGATGCTGTGCAGCATCGTAGCGAGCGTCACCGCGAGCGTGATCGACGAGGACAGCTACTACACGGCCGCCATGAAGGCCAAAGGCGACGAGGTGCCCGGCGGACTCGAGGACCTCGCGATCCGGACCACCTACGTCCGCGACGTGGTGCGGACCGACTGCCTGACGGTGCCGCACACCGCGGACTTCACCGAGGTGATGCAGCTGCTCCAGACCCACCGCGGCGACACGGTCTACGTCGTCGGCGACGACCAGGGGCTGGTCGGCCGCATCGAACTGCAGGACGTCAAGGCCTTCCTCAACGACCCGACGCTGACCAACGTCGTGATCGCCGCGGACCTGACGCGGCCGGTCGTGACCGCGACCGCCGAGCGGTCGATCGCCGACGTGCTGCCGCGCTTCGACGACCCCGAGCTCCGGGAGATCGCGGCCGTCAGCCACCACCAACCGCCGCGCCTGCTCGGCCGCGTGCGCCACCAGGACGTCCTGACGACGCTCGGCGACGAGGTGCTGGGTCGGCAGCGCCGCAACCTGCGGCTCGCCGTGCGCGGCCGCTCCGAGGAGCTCGAGCTGCCCCCCGGCTACGCGATCCGCAGCGTGACTGCGCCGGACGCATGGGTCGGCCTCGCGGTCGACGCGCTGCCCGACGCGGCGCGCTCTGAGGTCGTCGTGCTGCTGCTGATCCGCAAGGGCGCGTCCGACGAAGAGGCGCTGCCGGCGACCGCCGACCAGGTCGTCGAGGCCGACGACGAGCTGGTGGTGCTGGGCACGCGCGCCGCCGTGCGCGACCTCGAGGCGCCGACCGACGAAGTCTGAGCCGGCGGTCGCGAGGCGCGCGCGCAGGGGATACCCTGCTCGCCCCCAAATGAGCAGACGAACGGCTGCAGCGCTGATGATCACCCGCGGCGAGGGCCGCGACCTCCAGGTCTACCTGGCCGAGCGCGCCCCCGAGCTGCGCTTCTTCGGCGGCTACTGGGCCATGCCCGGCGGGACGATCTCGGACGAGGACCTGCAGTCCCCGAGCGGCGCGGACCGTGACGAGGACGCAGCGCTGCAGGCCTGCGCCAACCGCGAGCTGTTCGAGGAGACGGGGCTGCTCCGCCACCAGCTGGGTGAGGAGCGTCAGGCACCAGACGAATTGCGGCGCGTGCGCGCGCGTCTGCTCGAACACGAGCGCAGCGACGAAGCGCCGAAGCCGCCGTCTCCCTGGAACGAGTTCGTCCAAGGCGCGGTGACGCCGCTCGAGCTGCGCACGCTCTGCCGGATCGAGACGCCGGCGTTCGCGCCCGTCCGCTACGACACGGTGTTCTTCCACGTGCCGGTCGAGGGCTGCACGGCCGGCACCGCAGGGGTCCAGCCCGAGGTCTGGCCGGGCGAGTTGACCCAGGGTCGCTTCTGGCACGCCGAGCAGGCGCTGGCGTCCTGGCGCAACGGCGACCTGCTGCTGGTGCCGCCGGTGGTCATCATGCTGGAGCACCTCGTGGCCGCAGCAGACTTCGAACACTTCGCGCGGTCGATCGCGTCGACGGCGGCGAGCTACCGACGAGGCGCGCTGCACAAGGTGCGGTTCTCGCCGGGCGTGGTCCTGGCCCCGCTGCGCACGCCGACGCTGCCGCCCGCGACGACGACCAACTGCTACGTCGTCGGCCACGAGGAGCTGTGGGTCGTCGACCCCGGGTCACCCGACCCGCGCGAGCAGCAACGACTGCTCGACCTGCTCGACCTGCTGACCGCCGAAGGCCAACGGGTCGCCGGCGTGCTGCTGACCCACCACCACCCTGACCACGTCGGCGGCGTGCACGCGCTCTGTCGCGAGCGCGGGCTCGCAGCGAGCGGCCACCCGCGGACGCTGGAGCGGCTCGCGCCCGGGATCCCGCGGGGCGCGCACCTGCAGGACGGCGACCGCGTGGCGCTGGGGCGGTCCCCAGACGGCAAGCAGGGCTGGGAGTTGGAGGCGATCTTCACGCCTGGGCACGACCAGGGCCACCTGTGCTTCCGCGACTCGCGCTACGGCGCTGTCCTCGCGGGCGACATGGTGTCGACGATCAGCACCATCGTCATCGATCCGCCCGAAGGCCACCTCGCGACCTACCTGAAGAGCCTCGAGCGGCTCGAGCAGTACTCGATGACGACGCTCTATCCGGCGCACGGGCCCGCGGTCCGTGACGGACGCAGGCTGACGCAGAAGTACCTGCGTCACCGGCGCCAGCGCGAGGCCGCGCTCCTGCAGGCGCTCGCCGAGCAGCCGGGGGACGTCGACGCGCTGCTGCCCAAGGTCTACTGGGACGCCGACGAGCGGCTCTACCCGTTCGCCGCGCGCTCGCTGCAGGCCGGGCTCGACAAGCTCGCCGAGGAAGGCAAGGCCAGCGAGCATCGGGGCGTGTGGCGCCTTTCGCGTTGACGCTCCCCCACACGATCCTGCTCGGCGGCCTCACCTTCTTGTTGATGCTGCCCGAGACGCTGCCGGTCCCGGTGCTGCGCGACCTCGTCGTCACGAGGTTCGAGGTCTCCGACGGGCTCGCGACCCTGTTCTTGGTCGCCAACATGTTCGGCGCGCTGATCGCGACGCCGCTGGTAGGCCTGCACGTCGACCGCACCGGGCGACGGCGACGGCTCTGCGTCGCGGCGCTGGCGGCGGACGCGCTGCTGATGCAGGCGCTCGCCCACCCGCTCGACTACTCGACCTTCCTCGCGCTGCGGGCCCTCGAGGGCGCGGCCCACCTGTCGGCGCTGACCCTGCTGATGAGCCTGGTCGCCGACGCCGCAGGCGAGCGTCGGGGCCGCGCGCTGGGCGCCGTCGGCTGCGGACTGACGTTCGGCGTGGCGACCGGCGCTGCGATCGGCGGCGTGCTCGGCAAGCACGACCCGCTGATGACGCTGCACGCTGCGTCGATCGTGCTGGCGGTCGCGGCCGCAGCCGCGTGCTGGCTGCTGCCGCAGGACGCGCCGGCGCACCGGCGGCCGGGCGTGCAGGAGCTGGTCGCGGTCGTCCGGGACCAGCCGGGCCTGCGCGCGCCGCTGCTGCTGGCGTTCTTCGATCGCTTCACGGTCGGGTTCTTCACGACGGGGTTCCCGCTCCTCTTGGCGGGCGTTCACGACGTGCCCCGGCCGACCATCGGCGTGCTGCTGGCGACCTTTCTCTACCCGTTCGCGCTGCTGTCCTACCCGTTCGGCCGCGCCGCCGAGCGATGGTCCAGGCTGCGCATGGTGGCCATAGGCAGCATGTTCTACGGGCTCACGGTCTGCCTGATCGGAGTCGCGCCCGTCGCCGCGATGTGGGCGCTGATGCCCATCTGCGGGCTGACCTCGGCGGTGATGTTCATCCCCACGCTGCTCTGGGTCCTCGAACAGGCGCCCGCTGCGGGACGCAGCACCGTAATGGCGGCGTTCCACACCGCCGGCTCGCTGGGGTTCTTGGTCGGGCCGCTGGTCTGCGGCGAGCTGATCCATGACGGGGACTTCGACGTCGCGTTCGCCGTAGCAGGGCTCAGCGAGATCCTCGGCGCCGTGCTCGTGGTCGTGCTCGCGCTGCGGCAGGGTCGACGCGCCCGCTGAACCGCGAGGCCACCTTGGGACCGGCCTCATCCCGGGATCATCCGGCGGCGCCGCCCAAGCGCCCGTGCTACGCTCTTACACGGTCCGCCCCGAAGCAGCCTGCCCACCCACGCCATGCTTCTCCCTACAGTTGTTCTCTCCGCCCTCATGCAAGGCCCCGGCGCCGTCGCAACCGTCGACGACGTCCAGTCGCACGGGACCGTGGGCGACGCGGCGCTCTCGCTCGACGAGGCGATCCGCCTCGCGAACGGCACCCTGGCCACGTCCAGCCTGTCCGCGCAGGAGCAGGCTCGCGTCGTCGGCGCGGGTCCGGTCACGACGATCCGGGTCGACGCGGCGCTGACGCCGACGATCAGCGTGCAGAGCCCGCTCAGCGACGTGCTCGGCCAGGGCATGGCCGTCGGGCGGGTCTGCATCGAGGGCGTGCCGTCGCAGGGCGCGCTCCCGGTGCTCGACGGCGGCAGCGCGGCGCACGTGCTCGCGCTCAAGGGTCACCTCGTCACGGTCTCGGGCCTGCGCTTCGAGAACGGCGACCGCGCCCTCGTGGCGCAGATGCCGATGATGATGTCGACCATGACCGAGATGGCCATGGTCATGGGCTGCGAGTTCGACGGTCAGAGCGTCTACGGCGTCGAGCTGCTCGCGAGCGGCACGGACGAGACCATGCTGATGGTGACGCGCTCGCGCTTCACCAACATGCCGGTCGGCTTCCGCCTCGAAGAGACGACCACCAACGGCCGCATCATGTGCACCGGTGAGCACCTGTCGTTCGACGGGGTCGGGATCGGCTGCGACGCCTACGAGGCAGGCGCGGGCATGCAGACCATGTTCGCGCTGTGGCGGAGCACGTTCGTGAACGGCGCGCGGCTCGGTCGCGCGACCCGCTCGACGACCAGCTCCAAGCTGTTCATGTTCCGGATCGTCTACGTCGACGCGACCTGCTCCGACCACGTCGTCGAGTGCGTCGGCGAAGCCGCCGGCAACACGATGGTTCACCACCACCACGGCGACTGGACCGCCGGGCCCGGCAAGTTTGCGCTCTACACCCACCCGCGCACCGCCCAGTTCGACGTCCACGGCAGCGAGATGACGTTCCACAGCGACGTCTCCATCTCGGCCAACACCGCGTCGGCGCGCATCTGGCACCAGAACAACCTCTACGACAACTGCACCGTCACGTTCGACTGCGACGGCGCGCTGCCCAACCTGGTCTGGAACCGCTACCACGACTGCGACATCCAGGTCGCGCCGCTGGCCCGCTCGCCGGTCGACATCCGGATGAGCGAGCTGGTCAACACCAACTGCGACAGCCAAGCGTTCCTCGCGCCGCTGAGCCTGGACGGCTGCTTCCGGAGCGGCGGGTCGCTGACCGGGTTCTCGAGCGAGAGCGCCGCGGCTCCGCAGCGCATGCTCTCGACGACCGCAGTGACTCCCCGCGAGCCGCTCGTCGGCACGGCGCTGACGCTCAGCTCAGACGTCCCGGCCGGCAGCGTGCTGCTCTGGGACATCGCGGTGAGCGAAGCGCGCCCGAACACGTCGCAGGAGCCGCTGCGCTACTACGGCGACCCGGCCACGCTCATCGTGCTCCCGGCGATCCACATCTTCCAGAGCTCCATGACCGTGCCGATCCCTGCTTCGACCAGCCTGGTGAACATGGAGTTCTACGCCCAAGGCCTGTCGCTGCCGTTCTTCGGGCAGAGCTACCTGCCGCCCGTCTACCTGCCCCGCGGCGAGCGCGTCACGATTCGCTGAGCGAGGTCGCTCGCGGCTGCGGGATCGTCGCTAGGAACGCAGCGCGGCCCGGTGCTACCCTGAGCGCATGCAGAAGAGCTCCCCGCGCGTCCTGACCCTCGCTGCCGGCCTGACCCTCGCCGCGTGCGGCGGGCCCAGCGGCCCCGTCGACGGCGCCCGCGCGATGGCGCACGTCGAGGCGCTGGTGGAGATCGGGCCGCGCCCGTTCGGCTCGGACAACCTCGCCAAGGCCGCCGACTACATCGAGGCCCAGCTGGTCGAGATGGGCCTCGAGCCCAAGCGCCATGAGGAGATGCAGCCGCAGGAGAAGAAGCTGATCCGCAACCTCTACTGCATGATCCCGGGCGCCGACCCCGAGGGCGGGCCGATCCTGATGATCGGCGCGCACTACGACACCAAGCTCACGACCGGCCACGACGAGTGGACGCACAGCGAGCCCTTCGTCGGCGCGATCGACGGCGGCGGCGCGCCGGCGGTGCTGATCGAGATTGCGCGCGCCCTCGCGCAGCAGCCGAACCGCCCGCAGGCCAACGTGCTGCTCTACTGGATCGACGCCGAGGAGTCGATCGACTGGACGTGGAACGACGACCGCGCGCTGCTGGGCAGCAAGGCCTTTTACGGCTTCCTCAAGGCAAACGGCCTGACCAAGCGGCTCAAGGCCTTCGTGCTGCTCGACCTGGTCGGCAGCAAGAACATGAAGTTCGACGAGGACGGCAACTCGGCGACCTCGCTGCTGAAGCTGTTCGGTGAGGCCGCGGCGGAGCTCGGTGAGTCCTCGAGGAT
>CAZTQF010000090.1:0-7804 GCA_964615255.1 uncultured candidatus Brocadiaceae bacterium
CGCGAAGACTGCAGGCGAAGCGGTCTGGCTGGCCGCGACGCAGCCTGGATGCACGGCGACGATCACCGCGGCGAGCGTCGCCGCAGCCCGGCCCAGGAGAGGCCGCGCCGCCAGCGCGACGAGCGGGACCAGGAGGCAGCCGGCGAACGCAGAGGGGAGCCGCAGCCAGCCTTCGGTCGTGCCTGCGAGCACGCCGCGCTCGAGCAGCTCGCGCAGCAGCAGGTAGTAGAGCGGATGACTCGCTGTGTCTCCGGCTCCGACGCCGCCAGCGACCGGCGAGGTGACAACACGCCACGTCTCTGCCTCGGCCGGGCCGAACGACCACTGCTCGACGAACATCAGGCGGAGCAGCGCGGCGACCGCCGAGACCCCCGCGAGCAAGCCGATGTCCGCGGCGGTCCACCGATCGGGTCGCGCCGGCGTCGAGCCTCGCGCCGCCGCGCTGCCGTCGGTCTCATCACCCATCGCCACCCGATCACCATAAGGCCGCGATCCCGACCGGCAACGGCTCGCTCCGATCGCGGTTGCGCCCGAGGCGCGGCTGCTGCATCGTCAACGCCGCATGTCCGTCGCCGAACCGGGCTCCCAGCGCGCGGCCGCGCCGAGCCGCCGCGAACATGGCCAGGCGCTGCTGCTCGCGATCGCGTGCGCCGTGCTGTTCCTGCGCGGGAGCCTGCTGCCGGGCACAGCCCTGGTGCCGCACCCGCCCGAGCTGTTTGACGTGGTGCGCGAAGAAGCGGTCGCAGCAGGGACCTACGACCCCGCCGATGCCGCTCGCGGCAACGTCGGGATGACGGACAAGTACCTGCAGTCGCTCTGCTGGGACCGCGTCATGCAGGACCGCTTCCGCGCGGGAGAGTTCCCGCGGTGGACCCGCGACATCGGCGGCGGCGCCCCGTTCGTGCCGCAGATGGCCCAGCCATTCCAACCGATCAACCTGCTGCTGTTCGCGGTCCCGAGCGTCGAGTGGTACGGCTGGTGGTACCTGGTCCACCTGGCGCTGTTCGGCTGGTTCGCCTACGGGTTCGTGCGGCGCCTCGGGGCCGCACACGGCGGCGCGCTGCTGGCGCTGGTAGCGGCGACGCTCGGGATGTGGACGCAGTGCAAGGTGCACCACAACGTCATCCTCACCGCCGCGCTGTCGCTCTGGCCGATGCTGAGCGCGACCCACGAGCTGGTCGCCTGCGGCGCGCGCGGCCGGGCGCGGCGGTTCGCGGTCGGCTGGCTCGCGCTGTGGAGCGGCCTGTCGTGGTCGACGGGCTTCGTGGTGATCGCCCTGCAGTCGACGTATCTGGTCGGCGCGTTCGCGCTGCTCTGCCTGTGGCGCGCGCCCCGCGGCGATCGGCTGCGACGCGCCGCACCGGTCGGCTGCGGCTTCGCGATCGGCGGCGCGCTGAGCCTCGCCAACATGCTGCCGATCCTGTTCGCGTCGGCTGTATCGGCGCGGCAGGGACAGTTCGACGCCGCGCGGCTCGCAGACCTCGCGGTCGAATGCAACCAGCTGCTCTCGGCGATCTGGCCCGACCTGCTCAGCTGGCCAGCGGACTGCTTCTACCCCGGCGCCGACGGCGGCGCGGGGTTCTTCACGCGCACGCCGCTGAGCCAGACGGTCCTGCTCGAGGACCCGTTCCGCGACGACGGGACGCCGTTCCAGAACTGGGTCGAGACCTCGTACGCCGTCGGCCTCGTCCCGCTCGCCGCTGCGCTGAGCGCGCTGTTCGCGCGGCGCCACCGACGCTACGCGTGGTTCTTCGCGCTGGCAGGCCTGTGCGCGTTCGGCATGGCGGCGGCCGCCGAGCCCTTCTTCACGCTCGCCAAGATCCTGCCGGGCGTGACCGTCGGCGACCTGCGGCGCCTGCTGTTCTTGGTCGCGATGCCGCTGGTCGTGCTGAGCGGGCTCGGCGCCGACGCCTGGCTGCGCGGAGAGCAGCGCGCGGCCGGGCGCGCGGCGCTGGCCGCGATCGCGCTGGGCTCGGCGGGCGCGCTGCTGTGGCTGTGGACCCACGCGGGCGAGGCGGCGTTCGCGCGCGGGCTCGCGGGGCTGTTCGTGCTGGACGCGGATCACCCGCTGGTGCAGCAGGTCCGCGGCGACGCCGCGCTGGCCGCGCGCCAGATCCAGGCGCTGGCCGCGCCTGGTGAACTGGCCAACAACTACGATGCGCTCGCGCGAGCGTTCTGGGTGTCGCTGCTGGCTGCGGCGGCGGGGCTCCTCGCGCTCTGGCGCCGCGGCCCGGGCGCGCTCGCTGCCATGCTCGCCGTGACGGCGACGGAGCTGCTCTACCTCGGCCTCGGCCCCGTGCAGACGGTCGACGCCGCGCGCGTCACCGCCGTCCCGAAGGTCCTGCAGCCGGTCGCTGCAGAACACGTCGAAGATCGCCCCCGGCCGCGCCTGCAGCGCCTCGTCGCGCCCGGCTCGCTGCCCGACGCAGGCCTGCCCGGCAACGTGCCCGGCTTCCTCGGCTTCGCCGACGCGTTCGCCTACAACCCGCTCCCGCCGGCGCGCTTCGAGGAGTTCTTCAACAGCATCGAGGCGGGCGTGAGCCACAGCGGCGCAGGCGTCGGGGCCTTCGAGGACCCGGCCTCGCTCCGCCACCCGCTCTGCGACCTCTACGGCGTCCGGTATGTCGTCTCGCGGCTCGACGTCGCGGACGGGACCGACCTCGTGGACCGCACGCCCGCAGGCACCGGCGCCTTCCGCCTGATCGAGCGCACGACGGCGATGCCGCGCGCGACGTTCGTGCGCGAGGTCGACGTGATCGAAGACCCCGCCGCGCGACTCGCGGCGCTCGGCGGGGTCGATCGCGACGTCCGATCCCGCGTCGTGCTCGAGGATCCGACCGCGCCCGCGCCGGCCGCGGCGGCCGCGGCGAACGCCGACGTGGAGGTGGTCTCCCACCGCGACGAACGCGTCGAGCTCCGCGTGCGCGCCAGCCACGACGGCTACGTGCGCCTCGCAGATCCCTATGACGCCGGCTGGCGAGCCCAAGTCGACGGGGCCGACGCCGAGATCTACGTCGCGGACCACTACCTCCGCGCCGTCTACGTAGGCCCGGGTGAGCACGAGGTGGTGTTCACCTACGACCAGGCGCGCGCCGTGTGGCCGCTGCGCCTGTCGCTGCTCGCGCTGCTCGGCGCGCTGGGGCTGCTGGCGTCGGCGTGGAGGTCGCGATGACCGCCGCGAGGCCTGCGGCGATCGTCGCGCTGATCCTGCTGCCGCTGCTGTGGCTGTGGCCTTGCACGTTCGGCGACCGCTACTTCGTCTCCTACGACGTCAACCGCTTCCCACCGGTCTCGACGACCGCCAGCGACGCCGAGCTCGCGGCGGCGCGCGCCGGCGGAAACCTCGACGTCACCGAGGTGCCGGTGTGGTTCCTCCCCGAGCTGGAGCTGGCGCGCGACGAACTGCGCGCGGGGCGCGCGCCGAGCTGGAACCCGCACGCGCGCACCGGCGCGCCGCTGCACGCCCACGGGCTGATCGGCCTGGCCTACCCGCCCAACTGGCTCGCGCTGTTCGCCGACGAGCCGGCGACGCGGCTCGGCATGGTGGCGTGGATCAACCTCGCGCTCGGCGGCCTGCTCGCGTTCGGCCTGCTGCGCAGCCTCGGGCTGGGCGTCGGCGGCGCCTTCGTCGGCGCCGCGCTGTTCGAGCTGTCGGGGCCGATGGCCGCCAACTGCCTGTTCTGGATGCGGCTCGCGAGCTACGTCTGGCTGCCCGGCGTGCTATGGGGCATGCGCTGCGTCGCCGCGCGCCCCGGCCCGCGCGCGTTCACGGGGCTCGCGGTGAGCTTCGCCATGACGTGGCTCGCCGGCTTCCCGCCGTTCGCCGCGACGACCACCGTGTTCGCGGGCGGCTGGTTCGCGTGGCTCGTCGGCTGGAGCTGGCGCGACGACGGCCGCGCGGCAGCGCTGCGGACCGCCGCGCACCTGGGCCTAGCACTCGGCTTCGGCGCGGTCCTCAGCTTGCCGCAGGTGCTGCCGTCGCTGCTGTTCTTCCCCGAGAGCTCCCGGACTCCTACCCCGGCATGGAGCGACATCGCGAACCAGGCCTTCGAGCCCTACGGCCTGCTGACTTGGCTCGCCCCCGGCGCCTTCGGGCACCCCGCAGCGGCAGACCCGATCCCCTACGCGAACGGCGCAGCACAGATCCTGCTCAACACGCGCGAGGTCGACGGCAAGGTCGCGATCCCCAACTACAACTACACCGAGTACTGCCTGACCGTCTCGACGATCGGCCTGCTGCTCGGAGCCTACGGGGCGGCGCGGGGTCGCGGACGCCACGCCGTGTTCGCGCGCGCCGCGCTCGGCCTCGCGCTCGGCCTCGGCCTGTTCCTGCCCGGCTTCCAGGCGCTGTTCCACCTCCCGCTCGTGCAGAACGTGTGGCCCATGCGCTGGCCGGCGGCGGGCACGCTGTTCGTCGCCTGGCTGGCCGCGGTCGGCTTCGAGCGACTGCGGGCGGCGCCGACGCGCCACGGGGTGTGGCTCGGCGCCGCCGCTCTGGCCGCCGGCGGCGCGCTCTGGTGGGCCACGGCGACCCCGCTCGCGCGGCACCTCGAAGACCCCACCTGGGCGGTCGAGGCGATGGCCTCGGCCTACGCGACGAGCGCCGAAGCGGTGGTCCACCACATCCAGGGGCTCCCGCCCGCGCCCAACGACCGGTTCGAGGCGAGCTTCGCCCAGTTCGCGTCCGCCGGCGCCGGCGCCGCAGCGTGGCTCATCGGCGCGGGCGCGCTGCTGTTGGCCTGCGGCCTGCTGCGCGACAAGCGGCGCGACCTGGCGCTAGCTGGCGCCGTCGCCGCCGCGCTGGTCCAGCTCGGCGGCGAAGGCGCCGGCCTCACCCGCGGCGCCGCCGCGGGTGGCTCGCGCGACTCCGCGGTTCACGGGTTCCTCCGCGAGCAGGCCGCCGCGCGCGCGGCGACCGGCGGCTTCACGATCGTGCGCGCGACGACGGCCCCGACGACGCCGTCGCAGCTCCCGCCCGGCCAGCTGATGGTGCCGGGCATCCGCGACCTGAACTTCTACAGCCACGCTGACGCGCGCACGTTGCAGCCGCTCCGCCGGATCCTCGATCGCTACGCGCCCGACCTCGGCCTGCCCGCCGACACAGGCGAGGCGGTAGCCGGCAAGGGCTTCCTGAGCGCGAGCGTGCCTGCCGGCGCGCTGCGCCACCCGTGGTTCGACCTGCTCGGCGTGCGCTACGCGCTGACGACCGAGCCGGGCCTCGCGCAAGTACTCGGACCTGCGGTCGGACCCGAGCTCTCGGGCCGCGGCAGCTTCTTCGTGCACGAGCGCTTGACCGCCCTGCCGCGGGCGTTCGTCGCGCCGCGCGTCGCGGTCCTCGCCGACGACGAAGCGGTCGTGACGGCGTTGGCTGCGCCGACGCTGGCGCCAGCCGCGCAGGCGTTCGTGGTCGAGGCGGAGCTCTCCGTACCCGTGCCCGAAGCGTCTGCCGAAGCGCCGCCGCGCCAGGTCACCTTCGTCCGCGACGCGCCGAGCGAGGTCGTGCTCGCGGTCACGGCGGGTTCGGCGCGCGCGCTCGTGCTGACCGACACCTTCCTCACGGGCTGGGAAGCGACGATCGACGGGAACCCCACCGACATCGTGCGCTGCAACCACAGCCAGCGCCTCGTCGTGCTGCCCGAACGCGCCTGCCGGGTCTGCTTCACCTACCGAGCGCCCGGACTCCGGGCCGGCGTGGTGCTGGCCGCGGTGGCGTCCCTGCTCGCAGCGCTCAGCTGGCGCATGCTGGGCCGCCGCGCGCGCCTGCCGGACCCAGCCGCTCAAGGCTGACCGGCGACAACGCCGAAGAGTCGGCGTGCCCGCCGAACTCCGCGCACCCGCAGCCGTCGCGCCGAGGTCCAGGCGGTGAGCCTCTACGGCACCGGCCGCGCTGCGGGCGTGACGGCGGCCTGCGCCGCAGGCGCCGCGACCGCTGCAGCCCACGCAGCAGCGGGCTGGTTCCTCGAGCCCCCCATCGCGGCGGCCCCGACCTCGACCACCGCAGCCGCGGGAGCCATCGGCGCCGGGCTCGCCTACCGGATGCTGCGCGCGCAGGGACGGAGCCGCTACGCCGCGTTCTTGTGCGGCGCGGCCTACGGGATGTCCCCGCTGTTCGCTGGGCTGCACGGCGCGGCCCGAGAGCAGCTCGCGGCAGCGCTCGCGCCGCTCGCGCTCGAGGCCGCTGCCCGCTTGCAGCGCCCGGACCGCCGCGACGCGTGGCGCCCGTGGTTCGGCGTGTGTCTCGCAGCGCCGTTTGCCGGCGGCGCGACCGTCGTCGGCGGGCTCGCGGCGGCCCTGGCGCTCTGCATGGTGGCGGTCACCGCCTTCCGCGAACGGTCCGCGAGCTCGTGGCGCGCCTGCTGGATCGGGACGCTGGCGCTGTTCGGCGGCTGCGCCGCTGCGGCGAACTTCGTCGCCCTCGACCCGCTCGCCGCAGCGCTCGGACCTGCCCGCGCGCCCGACGTCGCCGCGGCGCTCGCCGCAGAGACGGCGGCGATGACCCTGGCCCGGGTCGTCGGACCCTTCCTGGTCTGGTTCGCGCTGTTCGGCGTCCTGCGGCGCCAGCAAAACGTCAACTCGACCACGTGGGCGCTGCTGGCGCTGGTCGGGGCCGCGCCGATCGTGCGCCTCGCGCTGCCCGGCGCGGTGACGTCGGAGCCGGACGCCGTCTGCGGCTGGGCTGTGCCAGCCGCCTCGTGGTGGCTGAGCGTCCTCGCGATCACGGTGATGGGCGCCGCCGGACTCGACGACTGGCTCGACCAGCCCCTGCGCAGGCGCGGCGCCCACCTCTGGCTCCTCGTCACGACGCTGACCGTCGCCCCGGCGCTGCCGCTCGCGGGCGCGTCGCTCGACGCCGACCAGGTCGCGATCGGCCTCGGCACGTTCCTCGTGCTCGCCGGCGTGACGTTGGCGTGGCGCCGGCTCGGCGTCCCGCGCTTCAAGAACGTGCTGGCCGCGGTGGGGCTCACCGCCTTCGCGCTGCCGCTCCTCTGGCAGCAGCCCGACGCCACGCCGCTGGCCGCGCCGCTCGTCGAGGTCTCCGAGCGCTCGCTGGACAAAGCGTGGCGGGCCCTAGCGCGCGCTCCCTGGTCGAGCTTCGCGGGGTTCGCAGGCGCGCTCGCGGCAGGGCTCGTCGGGGCGGCGGCCCTGCGGCAGCGCGGCCGCTAACGCAGCGGCTCGGCGCCCGGCGCACGCCGGAGCCACAGCGCCACCACCACGCCCCCAGCAGCGAACGCGGCCATCAGGTAGTAGGCGCGGGCGCCGAACACCTCGAACGCGCAGCCGCCGCAGAGCCCGCACAGCACCATGCCGACGCCAGAAGTCGCCGCGCCCAAGACGCCCTGCGCGGTCGCGCGCTGCGCCGGCGGCACGCGCCGCTCGACGGCGCGGATGGCCCCGACGTAGGTCGCCGCGAAGCTCAACGCGTGCAGCCAGTTGACGGCGAACAGCACGGGCACGCTGGTCGTGGCGCCGACCACCAGCCAGCGCACGACCGCGCCGCCCCCGCCGAGCAGCAGCAGCGTGGTCGGACGCAGCTGGTCGAGCACGCGGCGCGCGCAGCAGAGCAGCAGCACCTCCGCCAGCACGCCCTCGGCCCAGAGCGCGGCCGACACGGACTTTGAGACCCCGTGCTCGCTCCAGTGCACGGTCGACAGCTGGTAGTAGGTCGCGTGGCTGCCCTGGATCAGCGCCGAGCAGAGCAGGACGCCGACCACCGGCCCGGACCCCAGCAGTCGCCACCAGGCGGCGGGGCGACCGGGCGACGCGGGCGCCGGCCACCTGCCACGCGGCGCCCAGCGCGCGGCCC
>CAZTQF010000091.1:0-7803 GCA_964615255.1 uncultured candidatus Brocadiaceae bacterium
CGTCACAGTTCGGCGGCATCCGGTCGCGCTCGAGGCGGAACGCCTCCCGCAGGACGCGCTTGAGTTTGTTCCGCCGCACGGCGCCGCCGTGCTCCTTGCTGACCGAGAGGCCGAGGCGCGGCGCGGGCACCTCGCCAGCTCGGCGCGGCCACACGACGACGGTCACCCAGTCGCCCGAGGCCCGGCGCCCGCGGCCGTAGACGGACCGGAAGTCCCGCTGGGTCTTGAGCCGGAGGCTCCCCGGCAGCGTCAGCGAACGCGACACGCCGGTCCCCTCACTGGCGCAGCGCCTGCACCGCGTACGTCTTGCGCTCGTTGTCGTCGGGCAGGCTGGACGTCGAGAGGAACATGCGGAAGTCCCGCTTGGCGGCGTCGGTGCGCCGCAGCGCCATCAGCACGCGGCCGCGGTTGTAGTAGTCGTTGCTGCGCTTGGGGTCGAGCTCGAGCACGCGGTCAAGCTGGGCGAGGGTGCCTTCGAGTTGCTTCTGGTCGAACAGCCAGTTGGCGTAGAGCGCGCGCACCTCGATCTCCTCGTCGCGCAGCTCGCGGAGGTAGGCATACTGCTCAGCCTCGTACTCGGGCGCCTGGGTGCGCTCGACCTCGCCGCGCACGAACTTCTGCTCCTCGGCGGACTCCTTGAGGAAGGCCTTCGCTGACGCCTCGAACTCGCGGTCGTCGCCGCGCTGCAGCGCGATCTGCAGCCGGTGCTTGTGGGCGATCCGCAGCAGCGACCCGAGGTCGAGCAGGTGGCCGAGCAGCTCGTCCGCCTCTGTCAGCCGCGCGTCCGCGAGCTTGCGCTGCGCCGCGGCGGCGGCGGCGTATTCGTCGCGCTTCTCGACGACCCGGCGGGCGCGGTCCTCGAGCCGGATCGCTTCGCCGAGGTTCCGCAGGCCCTGCTTCTGCTGGGCGAGACCGTAGTAGAGCAAGACGTAGGGCTCGTGCCGCCGGGGCGACCGGCGGTCGTAGACCTCTGCGAGCTGCGCGGTCGCCTCGTCGAGCAGCTTGGGGCTGTCCTCGCTCGCGCGCAGCAGGATCGCGCCCTTGATCGCGTTGAGCTTGTAGTCGTCGGGGTCGATCTCGAGCCCGCGCTCCGCCTGGATCATCGCCTGCTCGAGCTTGCCGCCCTCGAAGTAGATGGGGGCGTTGCGCTGGCACGCCGTCAGCATCTCCTGCTGCTCGAGCGTGGTGGTCTTGCAGCCGCATAGCAGGAGCAGGGGGAGGACGATTCGGCGCATGATAGGCTCGCGGTTGAGGGACGGCCGCGTCGCTGCAGCGGCTCGTCGAGGCGTGGGCCTGCGCACTCTACGGTCGAGCCGGTCCGGGTGTCGAGTCCGGCCGTCGCCCGCGCGGCGCTTTGCGGTCGGGCGGCGCGCAGGCCGGCACTTCATCGGCCGGATCCCTGCGGCTAGAGTCTGGCGGTCCGTCGTCCCCTCACCATGTCGAACTCCAAGCCCTCTCGTCGTTCCTTTCTCAAGAACTCAGCCGCCGCCGGCGGCGCCGTCATGGCGTCTGGCTCGCTCGGCGCGCTGCGCGCGGCCTCGCCTGTCCACCAGGGCGGCGGCAAGCTCAAGGTCGGCATCGTGGGGGTCGGTGGCCGGGGCTCCGGCGCCGCCGTCCAGTCCATCATGGCCGACAAGGAGAACGTGCTCTACGCCGCGGGCGACGCGTTCGTAGACCGCCTGGAGAGCGGCCTCGCCGGCATCCAGAAGTCAGCCGAGGGCGCGGGCCGAAAGGACCAGTTCCAGGTCCCGGTCGAGCGCCGCTTCGTCGGCCTCGACGCGCTCGACCAGGTGCTCGCGACCGGCGTCGACGTGGTGCTGCTGGCCACGCCGCCGGGCTTCCGGCCGATGCAGATCGAGCGCGCCGTCGAGAAGGGCGTGCACGTCTTCGCCGAGAAGCCGATCGCGACCGACGCGCCCGGCGTGCGCCGCGTCGAGAAGGCCTGCGCGCTCGCCAAGAAGAAGGGCATCTCGGTCGTCAGCGGCCTGTGCTACCGCTACCACGACGGCCGCCGCGCGACGGTGCAGAAGCTGCAGGAGGGCGCCATCGGCGACATCCTGACGATGCAGGGCAACTACGTCACCGGCGAGTTGTGGTTCCGGCCGGTCGAGGACAACTGGAGCGACCTGCAGAAGCAGGTCCGCAACTGGCTCTACTACACGTGGCTCTCGTGTGACCACATCGGTGAGCAGCACATCCACACGCTCGACATGCTGGCGTGGATCAAGGGCGACGTCTACCCGGCTGCGGCGACGTCGCTCGGCGGGCGGCAGAAGCGGACCGACCCCAAGTTCGGCAACGTCTACGACCACTTCGCGACCACCTACGAGTGGGAGGACGGCACGCGCGGCATCGCCCAGTGCCGCCAGCAGAACAACTGCTGGCGCGACGTGAACGAATACATCTACGGCACCGAGGGCAAAGCCAACGTCTTCCGGCACCAGATCGCCGGCAAGGACAAGTGGCGCTACTCCGACAAGTCCCGAAACATGTACCAGGCCGAGCACGACGAGATGTTCGCCGCGATCCGCGCCGGCAAGCCGATCAACAACGGCGAGTACATGTGCAACAGCACGCTCATGGCGATCATGGGCCGCATGGCCGCCTACACCGGCAAGCGCATCACCTGGCAGCAGGCGCACGACAGCCAAGAGGTGCTGATGCCGAACCTGCTGACGTGGGACGACGAGCCGCCCGAGCACCCGATCGCGATCCCCGGCGTCACGAAGTTCGTCTGAGCGGCGTCCGGCGCGCGTCGTCCCGGATCGGGACCCGGCGCGCCGCGGGGCTCGCCCCAGGTGTGCGGCGGGCCCGATAACTCCTGCGCTGCGCCGGATCCGGGCGCGGTAGGATTCAGCCGTGACCAGCACGATCGAACGGGAACCCACGCGCGACCAGCCTCGGCTCGTCGAGGTGGAGGTGGACGGCGAGCGTCGGCTGGTCACCGACCGCCGCCAGCGGCCGACGCCGATGTTCAGCCGCTACGTGCTGTGGGGCGGTCGGCGCCGCCGCGTGCGCCGCGACGAAGAACGCGAGGGCGCGTTCGTGGACATCCACGGCCCTGGGGCGCTGCTGCTGGTGCTGGCCGTGGTCGCGCTCAACCTGCTGGACGCGTTCTTCACGCTGCTGTTCCTGTCGCACGGGGGCACCGAGCTGAACCCGCTGGTGCAGTGGGTGCTCGAGTCCGAGTGGCATCCGTGGCCGTTCCTGCTGCTCAAGACCGTCGGGATCGGGCTGGCCTGCGGCTTCCTGATCGTCGCCAAGCACTTCCGCTCGGCGCGGTGGGGGATGGCGTTCGTGCTGGTGGGCTACACGGTGCTGCTCGGGTGGCACCTGTTCCTGCTGCAGCACCTGCCGGGCTGAGCGGCGCCGAGGGTCCGTCGCGGGGGCGCGCGCTGGCTCCCGAGGGGGCGTTCGTGGCAGACTCCGGGCCATGAACACGCTCGCGCGCGCTCTCTCTCTCGCCCTCCTGAGCCTGGGGGCGCCGCTAAGCGCCCAGGCGGTCCCCGCGTCCGTCTTCTCGGACCACATGGTCCTGCAGCGCGGCGCGCCGATCGCGGTCTGGGGGACGGCAGGCCCCAACGAGGCCGTGGCGGTCTCACTCGACGGCGTGTCCGTCGCGGGCGCAGCCGACGCCGACGGCGCGTGGCTCGTCCATCTCCCCGCGCGCGGCGCGGGCGGCCCCTTCGAGCTCTCGATCCGGGCCTCCAACGACCGGGCCTCCAACGAGGTCGTGATCCGCGACGTGCTGGTCGGCGAGGTGTGGGTGTGCTCGGGCCAATCGAACATGTACTGGTCGATGGACCGGCACCAGGACACCAAAGCCGCGCTGCCCGGCTCGGCGGACGCCGAGCTGCGGCTGCTGCAGTTTCCGCTGGTCGCGAGCCGCGCGCCGCTCGCGAGCGTCAACGCCCGTTGGCAGGTCGCCGGTCCCGACAGCCTGCGCGGCTTCAGCGCGGTCGCCTATGGCTTCGGGCGCCACCTGCGGTCTGAGCTAGGGGTCCCGGTCGGTCTCGTGCACACGTCGTGGGGCGGCACGCGCGCGGAGGCGTGGACGCGCGAGGCCGCGCTGGCCCGGCACGAGGTGCTGGAGCCGATCCTGGCGCGCTGGGAGCAGGTCTACGCGGACTACCCGGCGGCCAAGGTCGCGCACGAGGCCGCGATCGCGAAGTGGGAGCAGGTCGCCGCTGCTGCCAAGAAGGCCGGCAAGAAGCCGCCGCGCCGGCCCCGCGCGCCGACCGGCCCCGACGATCGACAGGCGCCCGGGCGCCTGTTCCACGGCATGATCCAGCCGCTGGTCCCGATGACGTTCCGCGGCGTGACTTGGTACCAGGGCGAGTCGAACGCGACGCGCGCCTACCAGTACCGCACGCTGCTGCCGACGATGATCGCGGACTGGCGGGACGCCTTCGGCCGCGGGCAGTTCCCGTTCCTGATCGTGCAGCTCGCCGGCTACCGCGCCAAGGGCCAAGACCCCCTGGCTTGGGCCGAGCTGCGCGAGGCGCAGGCGATGGCGCGCGCGGTCCCCAACACCGAGACGGCCTGCATCGTCGACCTCGGCCTCGAGGGCAACATCCACCCGCCGCACAAGCTCGAGGTCGGCCGGCGGCTCGCGCTGCTCGCGCTGTCCGGGACCTACGGCAAAGAGCTCGTGGACTCCGGCCCGCGGCTGTCGCACTACACGATCGAAGGAGACGCGGTGCGGCTCCACTTCGACCGCGTCGGCGGGGGGCTCACGCAGCGGGGCGACTCCTTGGCCGGCTTCGAGGTCGCCGCAGCGGATGGGGAGTTCGAGCCGGCGCGCGCGGTCATCGACGGCGACACGGTGCTCGTGCGCGGCGGGATGAAGCAGCCCCGCGACGTCCGCTACGCCTGGCGGCATTGGCCCGAGGTCAGTCTGTTCAACGCGGCGGGCCTGCCGGCCGAGCCGTTCCGCACGGACGACCGCGCCGGCGTCACGGCGGCCGCCCGCTGAGACGTCACCGCGCGAGCCGCGCGCGGATCCGTTCGGCGACCACGCGGCCGAGCTGCGCCGAGCCCTCCTTGGTGAAGTGCACGTCGACGCGCGGCTGGATCTCCTTCTGCCGCGCGAGAGCAAAGGCGTAGAGGTCGACGACGGGGATCTCGTGCTCGGCCATCACCTGGCGCGCGATGGCGTTGTAGCGCTCCGGGTCCTCGACGTCGCGGTGTGGGCGCACGCCGCCCTCGGGCACCGGCGTGGTCGTCGCGAAGACCAGGGCCGCGCGCGTCTCCTTCAGCTTGCCGACGATCGCGCGCAGCTGCCGCTCGTAGTCTGCGGGTTCGGCCTGGCGCGGGTCCTCGGGGTCATTGGAGTTCTTGCCGTTCGGCCGCACGCGCTTGATGTCGTGCAGGCCGAAGTTGAACCAGATCAAGTCGAAGCGACCGCCGTCCAGGCCGATCCAGCGGTCGATGTTCAAGGCGCCCTTGGTCGTGCCCTCGCAGTTCTCTCGCGGCCGGACCACGACCGCGGTCTCGCGCAGCAGCCGCTTGACGACCGGCGTGTAGCCCATCGAGATCGAGTCGCCCAGGATCAGCACGCGCTGCTTGTCGGCGTCCTCGGCCGCGATCTTCGCGCGCAGCGACGCGAACTCCGGCGCGACGCACTTGTCCTGCCAGCGCTCGAGGGCGGCGCGCAGCCCCGCCTCGGGCTCGGGCTCCTGGCCTTTGTCCCCGGTCGTCCGGATCCAGTTGTCGAGGATGGCGCGGTGCAGCAGCAGGGGCCCGCGGTGGATCTGGCTGTCGACGAGGTTGCGGACCTGGTGCGGGTCCTCTCCCAGGTCGTAGAGCTCCTCGGCGGGGCGTGCTTTGCCGTAGAAGCGCATCTGGGTGGCGTCGAGCTCGCCGTTCGCTGCCATCGCGCGCAGCTCCTTGGTGATCGCCCAGCTGTCGCGGTACTGCGGCTGCATGTAGGGCCGTTCGGGCAGCTCGTTGCGGATGTAGCGGAACCGCTCGCTGACGACCGCGCGCACGCGGTCGATGGTGTAGTCGCAGCGGTCGCGCGTGCTGAACACGTACGGACGGCGGTAGTCGGCGGCGAACAGGTCGCGGCTGTCGAGCGCGTCCGGCGCGGCCACGCCCGCCATCGCGAGCACGGTCGCGGCGAGGTCGACGCCCGAGACGAGGTCGCTCCGCACGCCCGCGGGCACCCCTGGCCCGGCGATCAAGAGCGGCACCTTGAGGCCGCCCTCGTAGAGGAACTGCTTGTGCCGGTGCATGCGGTAGCCGTGGTCGGAGAAGAAGAACACCACCGTCTTGTCGAGGAGGCCGTCCTTCTGCAGCGCGGCGAGTACCCGCTTGACCTCGCGGTCGGTCTTGGCGATCACGTCGTAGTGGTGCGCGATCTCGGCGCGCACCGACGGCGTGTCCGGGTAGTAGGGCGGGACCTCGACCTTGGCTGGGTCGAGCACGGCCTCGCTGCGGTTCTTGCCGCCGCGCAGCTGCAGCTGCCCGAAGAACGGCTTGCCCGCCGCAGCAGCTCCTCGCCACAGCGAGGCGACGTCGCGCAGCCGGTCGAAGTTCATGTCCGCGACGTGCACGTCGTAGAGCTGCTTGGGGTCGTGCGTGAAGTTGTAGTCGAGCTTGCCGCGGTTGAACGTGTAGTAGCCCGCGTCGCGCATCCGCTCGGGCAGGGTGCGCACGCCTTCGGGCAGCGCGATCTGGTCGTCTTCGGTGCGCGAGCTGCGGTGGTTGTGGGCGCCGATCCGGTTCTGCCAGCAGCCGGTGATCACCGCCGAGCGGGTCGGCGAGCACACCGCGGCCGGCATGTAGGCGCGCTCGAAGCGCGCGCCGCGCGCGGCCAGCGCGTCGAGGGTCGGCGTCTGCGCGAGCTCGTCGCCGTAGCAGCCGAGCCAGTCGCACAGGTCTTCGACGTACAGCCACAGCACGTTCGGGCGATCCTGCGCTGCGGCGACGCCGCAGCTTGCCCAGAGCGCGAACAAGAGCGAGACGAAGCGGATCATGACAGCAGCGTAGCTGTCGGAGATGATCGCGTCCCCGATGTCGTCCGAGCCCGTCGACCCTGGAGCGCCGCTCCGCGTGCTGCGCGTGCTGACGCGGCCCAACCTGGGCGGTCCGACCCGGCAGGCGATCGCGCTCTGGCACAGCCACCGCGCGCAGGGCGTCGAGACGCTGCTGGTCGCGGGCGCGGTCGGCGAAGGAGAGGTGGAGCTCTCGCCGGACGACCACGGCGTGCCCAGGGCGACAGGTGAGCGTCCGGCCGCCGGGTGGCTGGAGCTGCCGGAGCTGTCGCGCGGCGTCGATCCGCTGCGCGACGTGCGCGCGCAGCGGCGGCTCCGGCGCCTCGTGCGGGCGTTCCGGCCCCACGTGGTGCACACGCACACCAGCAAGGCCGGCGCGGTGGGCAGGCGCGCAGCGTTTGCGGAGGCGACGCCGGTCGTCGCCCACACGTTCCACGGCCACGTGCTGAACGACTACTTCGGCGCGCTGCCGTCCATGCTGTTGCGGCGGCTCGAGCGCCGCCTCGCGCAGCGCACGGACGTCTTGTTCGCGGTCAGCGACAGCTGCGCCGACGAGCTGGCGGCGCGCGGCGTCGCGCCGCGGGAGCGCTTCTGCGTGCTGCCGCCGGCCGTCGCGCCCGCCCGCGCGCTCACGCGAGGGGTCGCGCGGTCCAAGCTGGGGCTCGGAGAGACGGCGTGGGTCGCCGCCGCGGTCGGCCGGCTCGTCCCCATCAAGCGCTTGGACCACTTCGTCGAGGTGGTCGCCCGGGAGCCGGCGCTCTGCGGGGACGTGCTCGGCGACGGGCCGCTGCGCGCGGCGCTCGCG
>CAZTQF010000092.1:0-7798 GCA_964615255.1 uncultured candidatus Brocadiaceae bacterium
CCGGACGACTACGTCTTCTTCAGCTCCTTCACGCACCACCCGTTCTACCAGCAGTTCGTGCTCGAGGTGCCCGACAACTGGACCTGGACGAGCTTCTGGAACGTGCCGCTCGAGGAGATGACCGACATGATCGAGGGCTCGGTCAAGATGGGCTACTCGGTCTGCTGGGCGAGCGACGTCAGCGAGCGCGGCTTCGCCAGCAAGAAGGGCGTCGCCGTGGTGCCGCAGACGGAAATCGCCGAGATGGCGGGCACCGAGCGGCTCAAGTGGGAGAAGATGGACCCGGCCGAGCTCAGCCGGATGGCCTACAGCTTCGACCGTCCGATGCCGGAGAAGGTCATCACGCAAGAGCTGCGGCAGCTGGCGTTCGACAACTACGAGACCACCGACGACCACGCGATGGTGATCACCGGCCTCGCCAAGGATCAGAACGGCACGCCTTACTTCCACGTGAAGAACTCGTGGGGCAAGTACAACCAATACGAGGGCCACTTCTTCGCCTCGCGCGCGTTCGTCCAGTACAAGACGCTGAGCTGGGGCGTGCACAAGGACGCGGTGCCCGAGGCGCTGCGCGAGAAGCTCGGCATCGACTAGCCGTGCGCCGAGCTGGTCGCATCTTTCGCCTCGCAGGCTGCTGCCTGCTCCTGACGGCCGCGACGGCGCGCGCCCAGGAGCCGCTGTCAGCGGCCGCGGCGCAGCAGCTGGTCGACCAGCGACGTCACCGCCTGACGGCCGACGAGTTCGCGCGCGTCGTGACCGCGACCGACACGACCGCGCTGGATCTCTCCCGCTGCAAGGGGCTGGAGCCCGGCGCGCTCGCGCTGCTGCAGGGGATGACCCGCCTCGAGTCGCTGGCGCTGCACGACTGCGGCGGCCTCGTGCGGGGCGTCGAGCACCTCGCGGCGCTGCCGGCGCTGCGCTCGCTCGACGCGAGCAAGAACCGCGAGTGGGATCTCGACGGCCTGCAGCACCTCAAGCAGCTCCGCGAGCTCGACCTCAACGGCTGCGACGCGGTGCGCGACCGGGAGCTGCGCCGCCTGGAGCCGCTGGTCGGCCTGCGCACGCTCCGCCTCTACGGCTGCCACAAGATCACCGACAAGGGCTTCAACCGGCTGTTCGGCAGGCTCACCGCGCTGGAGACGCTCGAGCTGGCGTTCTGCTGGTGGCACGAAGGCCACGACCTGGTGCTGCCGCCCAACCTCGTGCACCTCGACCTGCACGAGTCCAAGCGGCTGGTGGACGCTGCGATCGTCAACCTGCGCAACAAGCGAGGGCTGCGCACCCTCAACCTGTTCCAGTGCCTCGTGCTGACCGACGCCGCGCTCGCGGCGCTGCGCGGCTTGACCGAGCTCGAGTGGCTCGACGTCGGCAGCATCCGCGCGCTCACCGACGACGGCCTCGCGCACGTCGGCACGCTCGTTGGCCTGCGGCACCTGAGCCTCTGCGACAACCCGCACTTCACCGGCGCCGGCGTGGCGCAGCTGGCCGGCCTGACGCGGCTCCGTGAGCTCAACCTCTGGAACTGCGAGGCCGTCGACGACCGCGCGTTGGACGCGGTCCGGGAGATGTCGGAGCTGGAGCGCTTGACGCTCTCGAGCTGTCCCCGCATCGGCGACGCGGGCCTGCAGCAGCTCACGGAGCTGCGCGCGCTGCGTCGGCTGCACCTCGACGGCTGCCTCGGGGTGTCGGGCGCGGGCCTGCGGGCGCTGGCGCGCGCGCCGCTCGAGGAGCTGACCCTGCGCCGCTGCACCCAGCTGCAGGACCGAGACCTCGACGCGCTGCGCGGGATGCCGCAGCTGCGCTACCTCGACGTGCGCGACTGCCCGGACCTGTCGCGCGCGGCGATCGACGCGCTCCGAGCGGCGTTGCCCCGTTGCCGGATCCGGCCGTGAGCCCGAAGATGACGCCGATGAAGCTCGCCCTCGCGCTCGCGTGCACGCTCGGCGCCGGAGCCCTCGCGGCGCAGGAGCGCCAGGGGACTCGTGCGCGCGCGTTCGCCGAGACCGTGCGGCCGGTGCTCGACCGCTACTGCGTCCGGTGCCACGGCCCGCGCCGGCAGAAGGGCGGCCTGCGCCTCGACGAGCTCGCGCCGGCGTTCGACGACGTCCACGTCTCCGAGCAGTGGCGGCAGGTCTTCTACCGCCTGCGGTTCGACGAGATGCCGCCGCCGTCAACGGACGAGCACCCGGGCGCCGACGAGAAGGTCGCGGTGCTGCAGTGGATCGACGAGCAGCTGATCGCGCAGGGGCGCGGGATCCACCTCGCTGAGAAGATGCGGCTGCCGCAGTTCGGCAACTACGTCGACCACGAGCAGCTCTTCTCCGGCGAGGTCGACGAGCCCGCATACACCGACGCGCGGCTGTGGCGGCAGCGGCCGCAGATCTACGCGGACCTCTGGGGGCGCCACTACGGACGCAAGCACCGCCTGTCGGTCAAGGTCGGCGGCGCCTTCCGCGCCGGCGACATCCACCGCGTCCAGTTCGGCCCGCACGCCGGCAAGACGATCTCGCAGCGCTACTTCGCAGACGAGCGCTACGCCAACCCGTTCTACGCCTACGTGCACCACGCGTCCGGCATCACCGACTACGCGGACATCGTCGCGGACCAGGCCTCGCTCGAGGCGCTGCTGACCAACGCCGAGCAGATGGCCGAGATCCTGACCGTCGGCCAGCAGGTCGCGGTCACGACCGAGGTCAAGACCAAGGACAGTCGCCACGGCAACAACCACGGCATGTTCGTCGGCGGCGAGGTGACGACCAGCACCGAGCGGCGCGGCGAGGTGCCGACGGTGTTCCGGCGCGTGATGCGGCAAGAGGGCGCCGCCCCCCGGGCGGACTTCGCGCCGGCGCTGTCGCTCGCGTTCGAGCTGTTCCTGCGGCGGACGCCCACCGACGCAGAGGTCGACCGCTACTACGACGGGCTGTTCCTCGACAACGCGCCGCTCGGCAACACGATGGCGCTGCAGGCCGTGCTGGTGGCGGTCGCGATCTCGCCGGAGTTCGTCTACCGGATGGAGATGGGGCTCGGCGAGGCCGACGAGCACGGCCGACGGATGCTGTCGCCCCTCGAACTGGTGTTCGCGATCCAATACGCGTTCGACGACCGGTCTCCGTTCGGCGTGGACCCGTTCGAGACCGAGGACGTGTTCGACAAGGACGTCGAGCCGCTGGTCAAGAAGGCCCTGACCGAGCAGCACGAGGTGTCCTACCCCAAGCACGGCTGGCTCGTCGAGGAGATGCGCGCGGGCCGCCTCGAGACGCGTGCGGACGTCGAGCGCGCGGCGCGGCGGATGCTCGCGCAACCGCAGCGCAACCCGACGCCGAACCACAACCGGGGCCTGCGGAGCGTCACGAACCCGCGGGTGCTGCAGTTCTTCCGCGAGTTCTTCGGCTACCACAAGGCGTCCGAGGTCTTCAAGGAGGTCGACAACTTCAAGCAGCGCGACGGCTTCCGGCAGTTCCACAACCACACGGCCGTGCGGTTGATGTACGACACCGACGCGCTGGTCCTGCACGTGTTGGAGCAGGACCGCGACGTGCTCTACGAACTGCTGACGACCGACGAGGTCTTCGTCAGCTACTGGGGGGGCGGCACGCCGGACAAGAAGCAGGTCCGCCGCGCCGGGGGGCTCGAGAAGTGGCGCGCGGCCCACGACACCCAGAGCTACAACCTCGATCCGCTCGAGCGCGCGTTCCGCCGCGGCGCTCCGGTCACCGTGCCCGCGGCGCAGCGATGCGGCGTGCTGACCCAGCCGAGCTGGCTGGTCGCGCACTCGGGGAACTTCGACAACGACCCGGTTCGCCGCGGCAAGTGGATCCGCGAGAAGCTGCTCGCCGGCTACGTGATGGACGTGCCGGTGACGGTGCAGGCCGTGATCCCCGACAGCGAGACGATGACGCTGCGCGAGCGCTTCGAGGTCGTGCACGAGCCCACGTGCTGGGGGTGCCACAAGAAGATGAACCCGCTCGGGATGCCCTTCGAGCAGTTCAACCACGTCGGCCGGTTCCGTCGCGTCGAGCAGGGCGAGCCTGTCGTCACCACCGGCAGCGTTGACTACACGGGCGACGAGGAGCTCGACGGCGACGTCCAGGATGTCCGCGAGATGATGGAGCGTCTCGGCCGCGCCGACCTTGTCCGGCAGTCCTTCCTGCGCCACGTGTTCCGCTTCTGGATGGGGCGCAACGAGGTGCCGCGCGACAGCCGGACCCTGCGCGCGATGGACCGCGCCTATGTAGAATCGGGCGGCAGCTTCAAGGCGGCCTTGGTCGCGCTGCTCACCTCGGACTCGTTCCTCTACCGCAAGTAGCGCCATGCACTCACGCAGATCGATCCTCCGCGGCGGCTTCCTGGGCGCGGGCGCCACCGCGCTCGCGCCGTTCCTGCGCCACTTGCACCTGCTCGAGTTCGGCGCCCCCGGCGCGCAGCTCCCCAGGCGGTTCGTCTTCGTCGTCAAGAGCAGCGGCCTGCAGGCAGACTACCTCGAGCCCGACGGCCTGCAGCGCGGCGGCGACGCGCTGGTCGACGCGCCGCTCAGGGGCCGCCACCTCCACGAGAGCCTGCAGCCGCTGGCGCCGTTCCTGGACCGGCTGACGATCCTGCAGGGGCTCAGCGGCAAGATGTGCACGATCGGGCACAGCTCGTTCTACGGCGCGCTCGGCGCCTACAAGGCCGACGGCAAGACGCCGCCGACCGCGCCGACGCTGGACGGCTTCTTGAGCGCGCGGTTCCCGTCCGTGTTCGACCACGTCGGCCTCAAGATGGGGGCGGGGGGCGCTGGCACGGCGTATCCGGCGATCTCCGCGCGCGGCAAGAACCAGCAGCTGCCGTATCAGTGCGACCCGCAGCTCGCCTACGCGAACCTGTTCGGCAGCATCGTCGACAGCGGCGACATCGCGAAGAAGTACCGCCGCAGCGGCAGCGTGCTCGACTTCATGTCGCAGGACATCCGGCGCCTCCAGGCGCGGCTGCCCGGCCCCGAGCGCGAGAAGCTCGGCCACTACCTCGAGGGCTTCGAGACGCTCAAGCGGCGTCGCAGCAAGCTGGTCTCGATGCAGACAGAGCTCGCCGAGAGCGCGCCCGAGCTGAGCGACAAGTACGCGTCCAAGGTGTCGACGCACCACCTCGACGCGCACTTCGACATGGCGACGGCGGCGCTGGTCACCGGCATCACCAACGTCGTCAGCATCCACTGCGACGACCTGCAGTCGTCCTACGCGGGGCTCGGCATCACGCCGACCGTGCACTCGATCGGCCACGGCTCGAGCAACGGCGCGGAGACCGCGCAGCAGTGCCGCGACCGGATCCGCCGCTTCCATCTCGAGCTCACCGCGGGCATGGCCGCGCGGCTGGCGGCGGTGCCGGAGGGTGACGGCTCGATGCTCGACAACACGCTGATCGTCTATCTCAGCGACAACTCCAACCTGCACCACTCGACCGCGGTCGAGTGGCCGATCTTGACGCTCGGCGGGCTCGGCGGCGCCTGGAAAGGCGGGGGCCGGTATCTCGCGTGGCCGCGCCATGGCCGCGACGGCCACCGCACGATCGGGAACTTCCTGACGTCGGTCTGCCACGCGGCCGGCCACCCCGTCGCCCACTTCGGCCAGCTCGACCTGTCGCTGTCGAGCGCGGCGGCGCAGCGGGGTCCGCTGCCCGAGCTGCTGGCCTGAGTCCGGGGCTCAGAAGATCACCAGCTCCCAGGCCGTGCTCGCGTTGAGTCCTTGCGGGACGGTCGGGTCGAGCACGAACGCCTGCGCCGTGACGGTCGTCGGCTGCAGCGCGGCGGGCAGCGGGAGGTTCGTCATCGCGACGCCTGCGCCGGGGCCGGCGCCGCTGAACACGAACGGCGAGAGCGCGCCGATCGACGGCAGCACGTCAGCGGTGCACGCGCCCAGCGGCGCGGAGCCGGCGCCGCTGCCGAGCGCGACGACGCCGAGGGTCGCGCCGGGCGCCTGGTCGACCTGGAGCGTCACCGCGCCGCCTGGCGTGGGACAGCCGTAGGCGAGCAGCCGCGGCGTCCAGCCGCCAGCGCCCGGGCAGCCGGCGCCGTAGGCCGCGCCGTGCGCGCCGTCGCCGAGGCAGTCGCGACAGTCGCTGAGCCACTCGACCGTCATCGCCGCGAACGCGATGCGCGCGTAGCCTGCCGCCTCGTAGAGGACGCCGATGCGTCGGTCGTCTGCGGCCGCGAGGCAGCTGTAGGCGAAGAAGCCGCCGCGCACGACCTTGGACTCGCGCCAGGACGCCCCTTCGTCGTAGCTGACCTGCACGGTGCCGTTGGCGCGGCTGACGCGGGAGTTGGGTCCGGCGTAGAGGACGCGGCTGCGGTTGCCGTCCAGCGGGTCGGTCCACCGGAGCACGCTCGCCATCACCTGGGGTTCGTTCAGCTTGCCGTCCTCGGACATCGGCGACCACGTCGCGCCGCCGTCGAAGCTCACGGCGGTCTTCCGGTGGCGCGTCCCGCCGACGCTGCGCGCGTTGAGCGCCACCGCTCCGTCGACGCGCTCGAAGAACTGCACCTCGTTGCCCTGTCCTGGCGTCTGGCTGTCGTCGACGAGCGCGCCGTAGCTCCAGGTCGCGCCGCCGTCGTCGCTGTAGACCGCGTAGTTCCACCAGTGCCCGGAGACGTCGAGGCGGTTGAACGGAAACAGGATGCGGCCCAGGTGCGGCGCGCGGCGCTTCTGGATCCCGAGGCCCGGTCCGCTGTTGACCGCGCGCGCGAGGGTGGCCGGCTTGACCTGCGCGGTCAGCTCCTGCGGCGGCGACCAGGTGAGCCCGTCGTCGTCGCTGAAGACCAGGAACGAGCGGCAGACGTTCGGCCCCGTGTGGCCCGGCACGACGCAGTTGACGTGGCAGCCCGCGGGATAGCGCTGGTACATCAGCAGCACGCGCCCGGCGTTCGCGCCGAGTTGGACCTGGACCGCGCACGGGTTGTTCAGGCTGTTCGCGCCGTCGTCGTGGAGGACCTGCAGCGAGCCCCAGCTCTGGCCGCCGTCGACGCTGCGGCGCAGCACGATGTCGTTCTGCGAGTGGTCGTTGAGCGTCTGGCGCCCTTCGGCGAACGCCAGCAGCACGCCCGCCTCGGTGCGGAGCAGCGACGGGATCCGGAACGCGGGATAGCCGACGCCGCCGACGAACACGTCGGTCGCAGCGGGTTCTTCTGGCGGCGCCTGCGGCGGATACCTCGACGTGAGGTAGCCCTCGACCGCCTGCCGCTCCGACGCGCTGAGCTGCCGCCCGTAGAACAGCAGCTCGGCGACGTCGCCGATCAGCCGGTGGTCGAGGGTGTAGCGCGCGCCGAGCGTCAGCCCGCCGAGCGGCTGGCCCGCGCCCGGGCCCGAGGAGATCACCGCGCCGCCGACGCGGTGCGTGACGCTGCCGCCCACGAACTCCACGCTGTGCACCTGGAGCGCGTCGTGGTCGACGTCGGCGCCGGCCGACGCGGCGCCGCCGGAGTAGCCGTGCCAGCGGTGCGGCGCAGACGCCTGCCCGGTGAACACGGCGTTGCGCGCCTGCGCGCTCGTCCCGTCGAACACGTAGCCGCCGTCGGCGGAGCGGACCCGCGCGACGAAGAACACGGTCTTGTCGCCCGCCATCGCGCCGAACTCCGCGCCCGCGTCGGCCCACAGGTAGTCGTCGCCGTCGAACTCGATCGCGGGCGCGCCGTCGGCGGCGTGGAGTCGGAAGGTCGGCCGTCGGGCGTCCGCGGCGTCGACGCGCGTCAGGTGTCGGCCGTGGACCGAGAGGTCGTCCCAGCGCGCGACCGGCGCGCCGTCGATCGCCGTCGCCGCGGCGTTCACGCCCG
>CAZTQF010000093.1:0-7777 GCA_964615255.1 uncultured candidatus Brocadiaceae bacterium
CCGTGACCGGCCTTGCAGCGGATCGCGCCCTCGACGACCTCGTAGTTGTCGACGGCCCCCTGCCAACCCGCGAGCGACTCGCCGTCGAACAGCTCGGTGAATCCGTCGCCGCCGCGCCGTCGCAGCACCTCGTTGGCCTCCGCGGGCGGGATCTCGCGCACCGACAGGTTGCGGAAGCGGATCTCGCCGCCGTGGGTCTGCAGCTGGAGCGGCCCCCGCTTCGGCAGCGGCAGGCTGCGGTCCCAGTAGTTCTCCATCCGCACGCCGTCGACGGTCACGTGGCCGTTGAGCGAGACCCATACGACCTCGCCAACCATCGTGATCTGCAGCTGGTTCCACTCGCCGAACGGGCGGTCGTAGCAGCGCTCTGGAAAGCGCTCCTCCTGCTGGTTGTTCCAGAGCCCGCCGGACCCCTTGTCCGCCCCGAGCTTCCACTTGCCGCCCGCTTCGGTGTAGTCCCAGATCTGCACCTGCGGACAGCCGCGCAGGTAGATCCCCGAGTCCGCCTGCGCGACGGTCTTGTACTCGAGCGTAAAGACCGCGTCGCCGAAGTCCTGGTCGGTGGTCAGGAACGCGCCGTGGCCGTCGTTGACCAGCTCGCCGTCCTGCACGCTCCAGTGCTCGGCGACCGAGGCGTCGTCCTCGGCGCGCAGCTTCTGCCGCGCGGCCGCGTCCATCGACGCGAGCTTGTAGGGAGAGAAGTGTCGCTGGCCGTGCCAACCGGACAGGTCGACCCCGTTCCAGAGCAGCTCCGGCGCGTGCTGCGCGGCGAGCGGGACAGCGGCGAGCGAGACGAGCGCGATCAAGTGCGGACGCATCGCCGCACTCTACGCAATCACCGGTTGCGCAGGAACGTCGCGATGTCCCCCAAGAACGTCTCCAGGTAGTCCCGGTGCTCCTGGGCCACGCCGACCTCGTCGACGGCGGCCATCATCAGCGACATCCACCGGTCGCGCGCCCGCGCGTCGACCGCGAACGGCGCGTGCCGCATCCGCAGGCGCGGGTGACCCCGCTCCTCGAGGTAGGTGTGCGGTCCCCCGAACCGATAGACGAGGAACGCGCGCAGGCGGCGCTCGGCGCCCTCGAGGTCGTCTTCCGGATACATCGGGCCGAGCAGGTCGTCCTGCGGCACCCGCCGGTAGAAGGCCGCGACGACCTGCTCGATCGCCTCTTCGCCGAGCAGCTCGTAGATCGGCAGTTCGTCGGTCACCGCAGCAGCGTGATGCATCGCGCCACCGGCGCAAGTACGATCCGGCGCCGATGGTGTTCCACGCCGCCCCCGACCCCCACGAGCACGAGTTCGACCGCAGCCTGCGGCCGGGTACGTTCGACGACTTCGTCGGCCAGGAGCAGATCCTCGACAACCTGCAGATCGCGATCGAAGCCGCCACCGGGCGCGAGGAGCCGCTGGACCACGTGCTGCTGTGCGGGCCACCCGGGCTCGGCAAGACGACGCTCTCGCACCTCATCGCCCAAGGCATGGGCGCGGACATCGTCGTCACCTCCGGCCCGGCGCTCGGCGCGCCCAAGGACCTCGCCGGCACGCTGACGCGCCTGCAGCGGAACGAGGTCTTGTTCATCGACGAGATCCACCGGCTGCCCAAGCAGCTCGAGGAGTACCTCTACTCGGCCATGGAGGACCACGCGATCGACGTCGTGCTCGATCCGGGGCCGAGCGGGCGCAGCGTCCGCCTGGGTGTCCAGCCGTTCACGCTCGTCGGCGCGACCACCCGCGAAGGGCTGCTGACCGCGGCCTTCCGCTCGCGCTTCGGGATCGTCGAGCGGCTGGAGCCCTACCCCGCGACCGACATCGAGCAGGTGCTGACGCGCGCGGCGCTGCGCCTCGGCGTCACGCTCGACGCGCGCGCCGCGGCGATGTGCGCCGAGCGCAGCCGCGGCACGCCGCGCATGGCGCTGCGCATCCTGCGCCGCGTCCGCGACCTCGCCCAGGTCCTCGACAAGCCGTCGATCGACGCGACAACCGCCGAAGAGGGCCTGCAGCGCCTCCGCATCGACCACCTCGGCCTCGAAGAGGTCGACCGCAAGCTGCTCCGCGCGCTCACCGACCGCGGCGACGCCGTCGGCCTCAAGACGCTCGCGGCCATGATCGACGAGGCCGAGGACACGCTCGAGGACGTCCTCGAGCCGCACCTGATCCGTCAGGGCCTGCTCGCGCGCACGCCGCGCGGCCGGGTCGCGACGGCGCGCGCCTACGACCACCTCGGCCTCGACCGGCCCACGCCGTCCGCGGAGTCCGGCCCCGGCGAGCTCCCCTTCGCGTGACCGACTCCGCCGTGAACCCGTTCCGCTTCGAGCTGCTCGGCACCAAGGGCAAGCTCCGCCGAGGGCGCTACCACACGCCGCACGGGTCGTTCGAGACGCCGTGTTTTGCGCCGGTCGGCACGTATGCGACCCTCAAGGGCCTCACGCCCGAGCAGGTCCAGGCGACCGGCGCGGAGTTGATCCTCGCCAACAGCTACCACCTGCACGTGCGGCCCGGCGCCGAGCGCATCGAGCGGCTCGGCGGCCTGCACGAGTTCATGCGCTGGCAGGGGCCGATCCTGACCGACTCCGGCGGCTTCCAGGTCTTCTCCCTGAGCCACAAGATGAAGATCGACGACGAGGGCGTGACCTTTCAGATGTCGGTCGACGGCAGCACGCGGCACTGCACGCCGGAGTCGGTGCTGACGTTTCAGCGTCAGCTCGGCCCGGACATCGCGATGGTCTTGGACCACTGTCCGCCGGGCGACGCCGAGCCTGCGCTGCAGCGCGTCGCCCACGAACGCACGCTCCGCTGGGCGCGGCAGGCCAGGGACCTGCACGACCGCTGGGGTGGCGCCGCGCGCGGCCAGGCCGTGTTCGGCATCTGCCAGGGCGGCACCGACCCGGACCTGCGCGCAGCCAGCGCGCAGGCCCTGGCGGCCATGGAGTTCGACGGCTACGCCATCGGCGGCCTCAGCGTCGGAGAGACCAAGCTGCAGATGGCGACCGCGCTGGACGCCTGCGTCGACCAACTGCCAGAAGGCAAGCTGCGCTACATGATGGGCGTAGGCATGCCCGAGGACCTGCTCCACGCGACGGACCAGGGCGTCGACATGTTCGACTGCGTGATCCCGACCCGGCACGGCCGCAGCCACACGGCCTTTCAGCCGGGCGGCAGGCCGATCAAGATGCGCAACGCGCAGTACGCCGACGACCCTGCGCCGCTGGTCGAGGGCTGCGCCTGCTACACGTGCCGCAGCTACTCGCGAGCCTACCTGCGCCACCTCTCCGTGGCGGACGAGATGCTCGCGGGAATCCTGCTCTCTATCCACAACATCCACTTCCTGCAGGACCTGATGCGGTCCATCCGCGCGCAGGTCCCGATCGATCGCACCTCATGATGCTCCGCGCTGTCCTCCTGCTCTCCCTCGCGTGCGCCGCGCTCCCCGCGCAACAGGTCACCGAGCTCCAGATCGGCACCTGGAACCTGGAGTTCCTCGGCGCCGACCCCAAGTACCGACGCGACACGCCGCCGCGCTCCGACGAGGACTACCAGCAGATCGGCGCCTACGTGAAGGAGCTCGGCGTCGCCGCGCTCGCGGTCCAGGAGATCTGCGGCAGCGCACCGCTTGAGAAGGTCGCCGCGGCGGCCGGCCCGACCTGGCGCGCGGTGCTCGGCACCAGCGGCCAGTGGACCGACGGCAAGACCCAGCAAGGGGTGGGCTTCCTCTACGACGAAGCCCGGCTCGAGCTGCTGCACTGCGAAGAGCTGCTCGACTTCCCGGCGGAGCTCGACGGCGTCAACGTGTTCCACCGCAAGCCCGTGACCGCGTGCTTCCGCCACCGGGCGACGGGCGCCGACTTCCGCGCGGTCGTCGTGCACCTCAAGGCCGGGCGCAAGGACCGCGACCTGCAGAAGCGCCGCGCCGAGGCTGGCAAGCTGCGGGAGTGGATCGGCGCGCTCCAGCGCCGCCGCGGCGAGGACCCCGACATCGTGCTCCTCGGCGACTTCAACTCGACCTACGGCGACGACCCGGAGCGCCTGCTCGAGCAGGGCGGCGCGCTGCAGTACCTGGAGCACGAAGAGGCCCGGCCGACGATCCTGTGGTTCGACGACCCGATCGACCAGATGGCCGTCGGGCGCGGGTTCGACGAGCTGCGTGGCAGCGCGCTGACCTCGCACGCAGTCCGCGGTGAGCAGGAGCGGCTGCGCTTCCGCAAGACCTACAGCGACCACTTCCCCTGCACGGCGACCCTGCGCCTGCGCGGTGACGACGACGAGGCGGCGACGTTCTCCAAGGGCCCCAGGAGCCAATGGCTGCCCGTGACCACCCGCGGCGAGTCACAGGCCAAGGCCGCGCGCTGGCCGCTGCCGGTCGGCGCCGAGGTCGTGGTCACCCTGCGCGGCGGGGAGCAGCCGCTGCGCTACGAGGGGGTCCTCTCCAAGCCGCTACCCGAAGAGCGCGGCTGGGTCGTGCTCGACGTGCAGGGCCGCTCGTTCGCCTTCCCGATGGTGAGCGTGCAGAGCATCTTCGAGCGGCGCTGAGCAGAACGAGCCCGGCGCAGGGCCGCGCGGGGCGGCGCCGGGCGGCGCTCAGAGCAGTCCGAGCGTCCAGGCTGCAAACAGCGCCGCGAGCGCGAGCGCGACCAGCTGCATCCAGCGCGCCGAGCGCGGCCGCGCCTCGGCCTCATCATCGGGTCCGTAGCCGTCTGGGATGTCGATGCTCTGGTAGTCGATCTCCTCGCTCGACTTCCAGCCCGTGCTGTCGTCGCTGCCGCACGCGCGGCAAACCTTGGCGCCTACGGCGACGTCCGCCCCGCAGTTGGGGCACTCGAAGCGCTCACGTCGTTTGCTCACTTCAGGGCCTCCAGCTTCACGTAGTCCAGTCCGACCATCATCCTGGGGAGCGCCCGCGGATCGCGTCCCACCAGCTCCAGCACCAGCGGCTGCGTTCCTTCGGACAGCGTCAGCGTCCCGCCGTCGAACGGCGCGCTGGGCTGCACCGCAGGCGCGTAGCCGTTGAAGACCTCCCCGAGCGGCCGGCCCGCGAGCGTCGCGCGGACCTTGCCGAAGTCGTTCGCCTGGGTCCAGCCCAGGGTGACCCGGTAGTCCCCGGCGCGGCGGACGGGGACTTCGAGCACGAGCCGGTCGCCGACCGCGCCGTCGCGCCACCAGCGGTGGGCGTCGCGCGAGAACTTGCCTTCGAAGAACGACAGGTTCTGGACCTCGTGCGTCCCGCCCGAGCACGACCGCACGGACAAGGTCTCGCCTTCCAAGGCGCCTGCGACGATGCGCATCCTCGGCACCGGCAGGTGCTCCAGCTGCCGCTCCTCGACCGAAGGGACCGGCGGCAGCCCGGACGTCGCGCCGGCGTCGCCGTACCAGTAGGCCACGGTCTCGTAGTCCACGACCGCGTCGGGGACCCAGTGCCAACGCTCGAGGTCGAAGCGCAGCGCGCGCTGAAACGGCACGCTGTCGAGCACGTGCGTGCGGTGCAGCTGGGTGAAGCCGTAGTTGATCGGCCCCTCGCACTGCACCTGCGCGTGGAACGGCGCATCGAACGGCGTCGGATCGCACCAGGCGTAGCCGAAGTAGTCCTCGGTGCCGGTGCCGAACCAGGACGGCGCCTCTTCGCCGTCGACGTAGATCTTCTCGTCTCCCTCACCCCACCAGACCCGCGTGGGGTTTCGCACCAACAGCGAGCAGCCGACCAGCCGCCCGCGGCCGCGCGCGGCCAGCACGCGGTGCTCCGAGAACGGCCGCGTCGGCTGCCCCTTGACCAGGTGGTAGCCGGCGCGGAAGCGCAGGGCCTGCTCGTTGACCGCGTCTAACGCGACCGAAAGCCCAATCTTGAAGGAGACGCCCCGATCGTCGCCGTCGACGACGACGTCGATCGAGCCGCCGTCGGGGAACGGCATCGGGAACTTGGAGTAGAAGCCGCCCTGTGACCAGCGACCGAGCAGCGCCCCCTCCCACGCCGCGCCGTCCGGCCCCGTCGCGAAGAAGGCGAGCAACGGCACGTCGATCGTGGTCTCCGCTCCGCAGCGCACGACCAATCGGGCGCGCCGCAGCACCTCCAGTTGGGCGGCAGCTGGACCTTCCACAGAGACCGACATCGCGCGCACGAGGCTGCGCGCGGGGACCTCGCCGTACCAGGTAGACATCCAGCCGTCCTGTTCCAGCTCCCCCGCCGCGGCCTGCGCGATCACCCCGCGGTGCTCTCGCAGCTGCGCCGGCGCGCACGACTCGACCTCGACGGCCTCGGGGAAGCGCACGACGTCAGCGAGGTAGTAGAGGTCCGCCTGCGTCGACGACACCTCGAGCCGCTGGGCGAACAGGATCGGCAGGTAGACGTTGCCGCCGCGCGCGCGCATCGCCGCGAGCGGCGCCGGCACGCCCTCGATCGCGCCTGCGCACAGCTTCGCGAAGTCGACGCTCCAGACGCGCTCGCCGTCGACGTCGAAGTGCAGCGTTCCGCTCGGGTTGGCCGACCACAGCCGCGCGAGGCAGCCTGGCCCCTGGACGTCCACCAGCACGTGCTCCGCGCCGTCCGGGCCCCGCTCGACGCGCAGGTAGTTGCCGCGGTCGTTGTTCGCATACCAGGCTCCTGGGTCCTCGGGGCCGCCGTCGCTGCGGCGGTCGTAGCTGCTGAACTGCACGCAGCGTTCGTCGGCTGCAGGTGCCCGCCAGAGCCAGTCCACCCGCGCCTGACGAAGCAGCATGGTCGACAGGTCGAGACGACCCTCGCCCTGCGCAGGGACCGCGCCGAGCAGGGCGCAACCGACGAGCCACCCGGGCGAACGCCTGACCATGGCCGAGAGGATAGCGAGTCGACGGCGCCATTGCGCCGCGGCAGCCAGGCGCCACACTGCGCTCGTGCGCGCTCTCACCGTCCTGCTGCTGCTCGCCGGCGTCGCGCTCGCGCAAGGAGAGCCCGAGCGCACCTACGACCCGTTTCGCGGTATGGACGAGAGCGGCCGGATCCCCAAGCCCGAGCTGCCCGCCGACCTCGCGCGACCAGAGCGATGGCGATACAGCCCGCCCGCGCGGATCAAGCCGGGGGACCTGATCGACCGGTTCTGGGTGAGCTCGTTCGTCAGCCCCATCCTGTTCCGAGAAGAAGACATCGGCGTCGGCGGCGGCCTCGCGCTCACCGACATCGACTTCCTCGGCGACAACTACCGCCAGTTCGCGAACGTCGTCACGACCTACTCGGCAGAGGGACAGCAGGCCTACCGCTTCAACTGGTCCCGCTGGCTCAACCACCGCGAGCTGCCCGGCGGCGGGATCCTCCGCGAGGAGCGCGGCCGGCTGTACGCGCGCGGCGGCTACTCGCGCACGCTGACC
Source organism: uncultured candidatus Brocadiaceae bacterium (assembly GCA_964615255.1). Taxonomy (GTDB): domain Bacteria; phylum Planctomycetota; class UBA1135; order UBA1135; family UBA2386. The sequence continues at coordinate 7,331 of CAZTQF010000093.1, forward strand.
CGCCGCTACTTCGGGCTGGGGAGCCGCACGCCCGAGACCGACGAGACCAGCTACACCGAGGACTTCAGCCAGGCGGGGTTCGGGGTCCGGCTGCCGGTGCCCGACGACGGCAGCGACTGGCTCGCGCGCGTCGACGTGGACTTTCAGCGGCGGGGGCTCTCCAGCGGCCGCGTCTCGGCTGTGCCGAGCACCAACGAGTATCTGCCTTCCTTCCGCGCCGCCTTCGAGGACGGCGACGGCGTCGACCAGCTCTGGCTGACGAAGCGGCTGGCCTGGGACACCCGCGACAGCCTCGCGCAACCCTACCGGGGGGCGCGCGTCGGGCTGTCGGCCGCCACCGCGTGGCAGCGAGGCGGCATGTGGGGCTCGGTCGTGACGCTGGACGCGCAGAAGGTCCTGCCCGTGCCGCCGCTGCTCCACGACGGCGGCGTAGGGCGTGAGGAGAAC
>CAZTQF010000094.1:0-7763 GCA_964615255.1 uncultured candidatus Brocadiaceae bacterium
TGGGCGAGTTCCCCGACGGGATCGAGACCCTGCGCGACGGGCCCGCGCTCCAGCTCGTATTGCGCAACCTGCTCGACAACAGCATCAAGTTCTCGCCGCCGGGGACGACGGTACACGTCGATCTCGAAGCGCAGCACGGCGTCGCCCAGCTGCGCGTGCAGGACAAGGGGCGCGGCCTCGACGCTGAAGAGCAGCAGCGGGCGTTCCAGCCGTTTTGGCGTGGGGACGACGAGGCGAGCGGAGGCACCGGCCTCGGCCTGCACCTGGTCCACGAGCTGGTCGAGGCGCACGGCGGCGAAGTCCAGGCTGTCAGCCCCGGTCGCGGCCAGGGCAGCACCTTCGTCGTGCGGCTCCCGCTGGAGCCGAGCGCATGAACCGCTGGGTCCTGGTCGCAGAGGACGAGCGGCCGCTCGGCGAGATGCTGTGCGACAACCTCGCCCTGGAGTCCTATCAGGCTGAGCACGTGCTCACCGGCGCAGCCGCGCTCGAGCGTATGGCCCGCGGCGGCGTCGACCTGCTGATCCTCGACGTGATGCTGCCGGAGAAGGACGGGTTCGAGGTGCTGCAGATTCTGCGGGGGCGCGGCGACGCGACCCCGGTGCTGATCCTGAGCGCGCGCTCGGACGACCAGGACCGCATCCGGGGCCTCGAGCTCCAAGCGGATGACTACCTGACCAAGCCGTTCAACCTGCGGGAGCTGCTGCTGCGCGTCGACGCCCTGCTGCGCCGACAGCCTGCCCCCCTGGCCGGCGAGGACACGCTGGAGTTCGGCGGGCACCGCGTGGACTTCCGCGCCATGCAGGCCTCGCGCGGCGACGGCCTCGTCGACAGCCTGACGCTGACCGAGACGAAGCTGCTCAAGCTGATCGCGGGGAGGCCGTCGACCGTCGTCACGCGGCGCGAGGCGGTCGACGCGCTGTTCGGCAGCGCAGCGCCGACGACCGTGCGCACGCTCGACAACGTCATGCTGCGGCTGCGCAAGCTGTTCGAACAAGACCCCAGCAGCCCGCGACACCTCCACACGGTTCGGGGCGTCGGCTTCCGATTCGAGCCGTAGCGCTCGCGCGCTCGGGGACGATTCCGCAGACTCTGAGCATGCGGTCGACGCACGCCATCGTCTCCCTGCTTGTCGGCGCGTCGTTCACCGCTCCGAGCCGCGCACAAGAGCTCCGCATCCGCCCCGCGCTCACGCGCGGCCAGCAGCTCTGGTTCGTCGAGAAGACGCGTCAGCAGATCGACATCACCACCCCCGACGCGCCGACCCGGAAGTCGCTCGAGATCGCGCGCACGCTGATGGTCGAGGTCACCAAGGTGGCGGACGCGGGCATGGAGCTGCTGCTCGTGATCGCGCGCGTCCACGGACAGGTCGGGATGCCCGTCGGTCCGCCGCGCTCCTTCGACACGCTCGACGAAGCGCTGCAGCGTGACCCCGAGCAGCTCGCCGGCGTCGGCGCCGCGGTCCGGAGCCGGATCGCCGAGGCCAGCAAGATGCTGATCGCGCGGACCGACGCGCGCGGCGTCGTCACCGAGGACCTCGAGCCCGCGCCTCAGGCCGGGCGGCAGGAGCCGCTGACCGCGACGCAGCAGGCGCGGCTCCAGCGCCTCGTGACGTCGTTGTTCGGGCGCGTGACCGACGCCCCGGTATCCCAGGGCTCGACCTGGGACCACGTAACGCGCTCGACGGACCCGCAGCTGCCGACCGTGCAGCGCGCCGAGGTGACGCTGAGCGAGGTGGACGACGAGCGGCTCACGCTTCGAGTCGCCGGGACGGTCGCGACCGACCCGGCGCTCGCGACGGCACAGACGATCCGGGTCGACGGCACGATCGAAGGCATCCAGCGCGTCGGCCGTGACGGGGTCCTGCGCACGAGCATGCTGCGCGCCGATGCCGCGCTCCGGCTCCCCGGCATGGAGCAGACCCCGGCCTCGATGAAGCTGGAGTCGTCGCTGCGCCGCGCGTCCCGGCAAGACCTCGCCCGGCTGCGCGACCGCGTCAAGTCCTCGCTCGACCGCGCCGAGCAGGAGGCGAGGCGGGCCAAGTCCGAAGCCGACGTCCGCGTCCTCGCCGGCGCGGTCCGGATGCACTACGTCAAGCAGGGCAAGCTCCCGAAAGACCTCAACGCGCTCGTCGGCGCCGAGCTGGCCGAGGTCCCCCTGGACGCGTGGGGCAACCCCTACGAGCTGGTGGCTGGCTCGGAGCCCCAGCGCTTCTACGTGCGCACCAACGGCCCGGACGGCGAGCCCGGCACCGACGACGACATCACGTCGAAGCAGGCGCGCTGAGGGCCGGGCGGCTTCAGCGCTTGTGCTCGCCCATGAGCGACGAGCGCAGCCCGCGGGACGCCGCCACGGCGCCGTCGAGACCCACGACGATCGCCTCGACCCTCGGCAGCCGCTCGACCAGCGCGAGCGCGCGCTCGGGGCCCAGCACGCACAGCGCAGTCGCGAGCGCGTCCGCGTACTCGGCGTTGGCCGCGACGACGGTCGCGGTGATGCAGCCGGTGCTCGGGAAGCCCGTGCGCGGATCGAGGATGTGGTGGTAGCGCTCGCCGTCGACCTCGAAGAACCGCTCGTAGTCGCCGGAGGTCACGACGCAGACGTTGGACACGCTGAGGGCCGCGAGCGCGCGCTCCTTGTCCCGCGGGTGCGAGACCCCGATTTCCCAAGGGGCACCGCGACGCCGACCGAGCACCTTCATGTCGCCGCCGACGCACACGATCGCGCTCCGGACGCCGCGGTCCCGGAGCACCTGCATGGCGCGGTCGATCCCGTAGCCCTTGGCGATGCCGCCCAGCCCGATCCGAAATCCGCGGGGCAGGGCGACCGTGACGCGCTCCTCGTCGACGACGACGCGCCGGAAGTCGACGTTGCGGAGCGCTGCGGCCACCGCGGCGCGCGTCGGCACCTGCGGCGGGTCTCGCTTGAAGTCCCAGAGCTTGCCGACGCCGGCGAACGTGATGTCGAACGCGCCATCGGTGAGCGCGCCGATGGCCTGCCCGCGGCCGATGATCGCGGCAAGCTCGAGCGGGAGCTGCTGCGGGCCCTTCCCTGCTCCGAGGTTGAGCGTGGAGAGCGGCGACGGCCGCCAGTCGGTCATCAGGTCCTCGACCCTCCGAAGTTCCTCGACCGCTGCCGTCAGCGCAGCCTCGAGACTCGCTGCCTCCTCGCCGATCGCCGTCAGGCGGAAGTCGGTGCCCATGACGCCGCCGACGCGCACGCGCTCGACCGGCTCCTGCGCCGCGCAGACGGCGGCTGCGCACACCGCGAGGAGGCCGGAGAAGTAGCTGCAGATGCTCACGAGCCTAGCGCGGCAGGGCCCAGTCCGACGGCAGCTTGCTGCCGCGGTAGCGAACGTGGCCGTCGCCCCCCACCACGACGACCGTCGGCGTTGCCCGGACGTCGAACCGCTTCGTCAGCGAAAGGTCGCGGTCCCGGACCTGCGGGTAGCTCAGCCCGAGTTCGTCGACGCTCTTCTCGAAGAGCGCCTGATCGACGGCCTCGTCCGGTCCGGAGACGACCCCGACGAAGGCCACCTCGCCCGCCATCGCGGCCGAGGCCGCGACGGCTGCAGGCGCCTCTTCGCGGCAGGCCGCGCACCACGGTTGCCAAAAGACAAAGACGGTCGCGCGATCCAGCGTGTGATCGACGCCGTCTACGTCGACGAAGACAGCGCCGCGGTGGTCGACGTCCTGCGCTGGCGACGGCACGGTCGACGGCGCTGTCGAACAGGACGCGCCGAACACCGCGGTCGCGAGCAGCAGACCGCCGCCGAAGGTCAGAAGTTGGTGGTCCACCCGATGCTCCCGAAGAAGTAGTCCAGCCCGTCGTCACGCGACTGGTAGTCGAAGGTCAGGTCCCACCGCGTCGTCGGCGATGTGAACCAGTCGAACCGCAAGCCCAGCGCGTGCGACGAGAACGCGCCCAGGTCGGCGTCCTGCGTCCGGAACTCTGGCAGGTCCATCGCAGGGTCCGTGCCCGGGTAGCGCGCCCGGTAGGAGTCCGCTGCCGTCTGCGTGTAGAAGCGGTATGCGACCCTCGCCCGGAAGACCTCCGGCACGATCCAGAAGATCGCCGCCGGCTCAAGCGTGACGCTGGAGACCCCCCAGTCGTCGCCGTAGAGACGGCCGCCGAGTTCGGCGGCGATGTTGTCGGTCCACAGTTGGCGCACACGCCCGTAGAGGGTCAGGCGCGCGCGGGTGTCCGGGAGGACCTCGGTCCCTTCGAGACCGCGCGCGTCCCCCACGAGGTTCGGGTTAGGTGGCAGAGAGGGGTCCTCGACCACGACCGCGTTGTAGGGCGTGCTCAGGAAGCCGTTCTGGAGCGTAAGCCCGATCCCGGTCTCGGCGTGCGTCTGCGCATTGAGGACCTGGTACCAACTGCCGCCCAAGTTGAGTGAGGTCCGGTTGTCGCTCCCTTCTTCGACTCCGTTGAAGCGGATCACGTCCAGGTTGTCGAAGAACAGGCTGCCGGTCCACTTGAGCGTGGTGCTGTCGTCGTCGTAGTCCCGCGCGTAGCTGCCGCCGATCCCGAATGACCGGTAGTCGTATTCGGCGCTGCCGTGCAGGAACGCGCCGATCCTCGTGTCCCCGTCCAGCGCCCAGGTCGCGCCGCCCTCGACCCCGAAGTAGTAGTCTCCGGACGCGCCGCTCTGGTCGGGGAAGTTGCTCAAGCGGTCGATCGACGCGCTCGAGACGTTGTCGTAGCTGAACTTCCCCCAGACGTTGGTCGTGCGCGAGACGTTGTAGTCGAAGAATGCGACCGGCTCGATCACCGTCAGCGACTCGTCGAGGAACGGGTTGCCGTCGCCGCTGTCGCCGTTGTCGTAGAACCCGAGCCGGAACCCCATGTGCCCCGTGCCGACCTCCCCGAAGCCCTCGACCGGGGCCAGGCCTGCGCCCGGCGCCGTCTGGTCCGGGCCCGGCACGACCTGCTGGCCGCGCGTGGTCTGCCCCGCAACCGTGCGGCCGCTGGACTGCGCGGGCAGCCAGACTCCGAGCACGACGAGGGCGACGCTCGCGGCCCGCGTCGCGCGCAGGTTCAGTTGGTGCACCCGCAGCCTCCGCCGGCCTTCGAGCCGATGCCCCCGGTCGTCGCCTCGCGTGAGTAGAGGACCTTCTGCTGGAAGTTCGCCAGCGTCGGGTCTTCGTCGAACTGCATCAGCGCGCTGGCGAGGTAGCGCTTCTCGTAGAAGGCCACCTTCTGACACGACGCGAGAGCCGCCGCCAGCGCCAGCAGGGTCGCGAAACGGGTTCGCCGGGAGGTTTTCATGTCGCCAATATCGAGGGCCCCGGTCTGCAGCCACATGACAGTCCGGTCATCTCCCGACGAGAGGACTTCCGCGCGACTCCCCTGGCGGAGACGATCCCGCGCATGCCACTGGCCAAGGGAGCGCGCGTCCTCGTCGTCGACGACGACCCGAAGCTCGTCGCGTTGATCGTGCAGGGGCTGACCGAGTCCGAGCTGATCGCCCGAGGCGCCCACGACGCGGACACTGCCCGACGACAGCTCGAGGAGCGCGCCTACGACATCGTGCTGCTGGACGTCATGCTGGGCGCCGATGACGGCCGCCAGCTTCTGACCGAGCTTCGGGCAGCGGGCAACGACGTCCCGGTCATCCTCGTGACCGCGCGGGACACGACGGAAGACCGCATTGAAGGGCTGCAGCTAGGCGCAGACGACTACATCGTCAAGCCGTTCGCGTTCGCCGAGCTGCTCGCGCGCATCCAGGCGGTGCTGCGGCGCCGACGGGGACGGGTCGTCTACGGCTACGGCGACCTGTCCATCGAGCCGGCATCGCGCAAGGCCTATTGCGGCGACAGCGAGGTCGAACTCAGCCCGCGTGAGTTCGACCTGCTGGCCTTGTTCGTGCGCGCGCGCGGCCGGACGCTGGACCGGACCCAGCTGCTCAAGGACGTGTGGGACATCGCGCACGATCCGGAGACCAACGTCGTCGACGTCATCGTCGGCCGCGTACGCCGCAAGCTCAGGGCGGTCGGCGGGCCCACGCTGACGACCGTCCGCGGGGAGGGCTATCGCCTCGAGGACAGGACGTGACAGCGACGCCGCGCCGCTGGTCCATCCGACGCCGAGTCGCCGGAGCGTCCGCACTGCTCACGACCCTGCCTGCGGCGATCGCAACCGTCGCGGGCGTGACCTGGTTGAGCCGCGCCGTAGACAGCGAGCTGCGGGCTTTGGTTCGCGAAGAGCTCGAGGAGCTGCGCGTCGGACTCGTCGCCGGCGCGTCTCCGGAAGACGACCTCGGACAGATCGTGCCGGGGCTCGCCGCCGACCACCCGCAGGTGCAGATGGCCTTCCGGCTCGTCGACCTCGACCAACGCCGGGTCGTCGCCGAGTCGGGTGACAGCGCGCTGCTCCGCTCGCTGCCGACACTCGACGACGGCAGCGAGAGGCGGTTCTCGAGGTCGCCTGAGATCACCGTGACCTCAGGCGGGCTGTATCTGTCGCGAATGCGGGTCCTGCCCACCACCGGCGTCGAGATGCTCCTCGACGGCGCGCAGCCGCGGCAGCGCATCGGCCACTACTGGACCGTCGGGGGCGCGACGATCGCGCTGGCGCTGGTCTTGGGGCTGGCGGCCGCCGGCGTCCTGTCCAGGCGGCTCCGCGGCATGATGACCGCTGTCACCGAAGGCCTCGGAGAGGACCACAACGAGGCGACCGCTCAGGCGCTCCCGGAGGAGTTCGTCGGAGTGCAGCAACGGCTCGCTCAGATGCTCGCAGCGGTCCGCAGCCGCGCCGAGAAGACCGAGATCTTCACCGCAGGCCTCGCGCACGAGCTGCGCTCCCCCCTGCAGTTGCTGATCGGCGAAGCCGAGGTCGCGCTGATGCGCGACCGCGACGTCGCGACCTACAAGCAGCTGATCGAGCGACAGCTGCACGAGCACCACGAGTTAGCCCGCGCGATCGACCACCTGCTCTATGCGTGCGCCCACAAGGCCGCCCACCGCCCGAGACACCTGGAGCGGTTCTCGCTGCTGGAGAAGTGTGAACTCCGGCTGGAGGTCGAGCGCCGACTCGCCATGGCGCGCGGCATCGAGCTGGAGGTAGAGAGCCACGGAGACACGCACATGACGGGTGACCGCGAGGCGATGGCGCGGCTCCTGCGCAACCTCGTGAACAACGCCATCCGCTGGTCTCCGCACGGCGGCCGAGTGTTGGTCGTCCTCCGCGGCGGCGGCGACGAGGTGACGGTCGAGGTCCACGATTCCGGGCCAGGTGTTCCGCCCTCCGAGCGGACCTCGATCTTCTTACCGTTCCGCACCTCGGTGGCCCCCGACGGCAGGCGCTCCGGGTTCGGCCTCGGCCTCTCCATCGTCAAGATGACCGTCGACGAACACGCAGGAGAGGTGCGGATCGGCGACTCACCGCTCGGCGGCGCGCGCTTCTCGCTGGTGTTCCCTCGCGGCGCCGCGCCACAGGAATCCCGACGCGAGAACTCCTAGCATCGGCGCGTCCCCGACGAGCCCATGCCCGACCGCGAATCCCTCCACGTCGCCGAGCTGCTCGGCGACGGCATCTCCTCCGAGCTGTCGGAGAGCGTGCACAAGGTCGCCGACGCCTTGCCGCTGCACGTACACTTCCACGCCACCGACCTGAGCCTCGAGGCACGCGCGCAGGACGCGAGCGCGTGCTACGACGCCGCGCTCGCGGCGATGCGGTCGCACGGCGTGTCGATCAAGTATCCGACCGTCACCGAGACCGAGAGCCCCAACAAGATCCTGCGAGAGCGCTGCGGCTTCTCGGTG
>CAZTQF010000095.1:0-252 GCA_964615255.1 uncultured candidatus Brocadiaceae bacterium
CGGTGCCGGTCGAGACGCGGCAGCGCGGCGAGCGGGTCGTGGGTCGGTGGCTGCGTCGCCGTCATCGCGAGGGCAGCATACCCAACGTCCACGACGTCGTCCGATTGCATTCGCGCCCGTCGGGCGCGATCGTCTCGGCCCAGACCATGAGCGACCCCGCCGACCGAGATCACGAAGCGCCGACCACGGACTTCATCCGCGAACGCATCCAGCGCGACGTCGCGGCGGGCGCGATCGGCGGCGTCGTCACGC
>CAZTQF010000095.1:262-7731 GCA_964615255.1 uncultured candidatus Brocadiaceae bacterium
GACGACTCCTCCGAACGCCTCAACTTCATCGAGGCGGTCGTCGAGCAGGACCTCGCGGCCGGCCGCGAGGAGGGGCGCGTCCACACGCGCTTCCCCCCCGAGCCGAACGGCTACCTGCACATCGGCCACGCCAAGGCGATCACGCTCAGCTTCTCCGTCGCGCAGGAGTTCGGCGGCCGGTGCAACCTCCGGATGGACGACACCAACCCGGAGAAGGAGGCGCAGGAGTTCGTCGACGCGATCCAGGAAGACGTGCGCTGGCTCGGCTTCGACTGGGACGGCATGTACTTCGCTTCGGACTACTTCCCGCAGCTGTTCGCCTGGGCCGAACAGCTGATCGAGCGCGGCCTCGCCTACGTCGACGACCAGAGCGCCGAGCAGATCGCCGCGAACCGCGGCACGGTCCGCGAACCCGGCACCGACAGCCCGTTCCGCGACCGCGGCGTCGACGAGAACCTCGCGCTGTTCCGAGGGATGAAGGCGGGCGATTTCGACGACGGCAGCAAGGTGCTGCGCGCCAAGATCGACATGGCGCACGACAACCTCAACATGCGCGACCCCGTGATGTACCGGGTCCGCAAGCTGCACCACCAGCGCACCGGCGAAGAGTGGTGCATCTACCCGATGTACGACTGGGCCCACGGACAGTCGGACTCGATCGAGGGCGTCACGCACTCGCTCTGCACCCTGGAGTTCGAGGCGCACCGGCCGCTCTACGACTGGTTCTGCGTGAACCTGGGCATCCACCACCCGCAACAGATCGAGTTCGCCAGACTCAACGTCGAGTACATGCTCACCAGCAAGCGCAAGCTGCTCCGGCTGGTCGAAGAAGGCCACGTCGACGGCTGGGACGACCCCCGCATGCCGACGATCCGCGGGCTGCGCCGCCGCGGCGTCCCCGCGGAGGCGCTGGTCGCGTTCTGCAAGCACGTCGGCGTCGCCAAGGTCAACGGCACGCACGAGCTCCAGCTGCTCGACTACCACACCCGCGACTGGCTCAACCGCCACGCCGAGCGGCGCAGCGCCGTGCTCGACCCGGTGAAGCTGATCATCGAGAACTGGCCCGAGGGCGAGGTCGAGTGGCGCGACGTCGAGAACAACCCCGAGGACCCCGGCGCGGGCACGCGGCCGGTGCCGATGACGGGCGAGATCTACGTCCAGCGCGAGGACTTCATGGTCGACCCGCCGTCCAAGTTCTTCCGGCTCGCGCCCGACCGGGAGGTCCGGCTCCGCTTCAGCTACGTCGTGAAGTGCACGGGCTTCGAGACCGACGCGGACGGCAACGTGACGCTGATCCGCTGCACCTACGACCCCGACACCAAGAACGGCAAGCAGCCGGCCGGCCGCAAGGTGAAGGGCGTGATCCACTGGGTGTCGGCCGACCACGCGGTCCCCGCCGACGTCCACCTGTTCGAGCCGCTGTTCACCGATCCGGATCCGGCGAGAGCCGACGGCGACGACTTCGTCCGCCTGCTACGTCCTGACAGCGCGACCCAGGTCCAGGCCATGTGCGAGCAGGCGCTCGGCGAAGCCGTCGGCGGCCAGTCCTTCCAGTTCGTCCGGCTGGGCTACTTTCACTGCGACCCCAAGCGATCGGCGCCCGGCAAGCCCGTCTTCCACCGGACGGTCACGCTCAAGGACGCCTGGAAGAAGGCGCAGCAGAAGTAGCCGGGCGCGCGGCGCAGCGGGCTTGACCGCGGCGCGAGCGGGCGCTGCTGCAAGGGCACCAGCCAGAAGAGCCCTGGCGATACGGGTCTGCTGGACGGGACTGCTAGAGAGGCCCGCTAGAACGGCCGGCTAGAACGGCCGGCTAGAACGGAATGTCGCCGTAGTCGACCTCGCCGCCGGCCTCTTGGGCCTGGGGCCGACCACCGCCGCGTCGCTCGCCGCCACCGCCGCCGCCGCCGCCGCCTTCACGGTTGCCGCTGCTCATGAACTGGAAGTTCTCGACGATCACCTCCAGCTTGTTCCGCTTGCCGCCGTCCTGGCTCTCCCAGGTCGAGTACTCGAGCCGGCCCTCGACGAACAGCGGGCTACCCTTGCGCACGTACTGGTTGAGCAGCTCGGCGCTCTTGCCGAACGCGGTCATGTCCACGAAGCACGTCGACTCGCGCTGCTCGCCGTCCTTGGTCGAGGAGCGACGGTTGATCGCCATCCCAAACTTGGCGATCGCCATACCCCCCTGCGTATGACGCAGCTCGATGTCGCGGGTCAGGTTGCCCATCAGAATGACTTTGTTGAAGTTCGCCACGTTGTGTTGTTCTCCGTCGTATTCGTGCTGCAGGAGGCAGGCCGCCGCGCCGCCGCGGTGCGCTGATCCGCGCATCCTAGCGGCGCCCGCAGGCAGGTTCCATCGCGCGCCCTGACGCCCGCCCCCGCCGCTGGCAGAGTCCCCGCGTGTTGGCTAGGCTCTTGGCGTGAATCAGCCCACTCCTCAGTCCGAACGCCGCCGAGCGCCCCGCGCCGCCGCGTCGTTCTCGGTCAGCCTGTCCTCGGACTCCGTCGCCGAGCCCGCGCTGCTCCGCGACATCTCCGAGATCGGGATGGCCTGCGACGCGCCCGCGCCGATCGAGGAGATGACCATGGTCGGCATCACGTTCTCGCTGCCGGGACAGGTCGAGAAGCACCAGGTCACGGGCGCCGTCGTTCGATGCGATCGCGGCGAGGACAAGGACGGCCGCCCGCAGTGGGACATCGCCGTCTACTTCACCGAGATCACGCCGGTCACCAAGGCCGCGCTCAAGGGCTACGTCAGCCGCGGCAAGATCGTCTAGCGGCGCATCGCGCAGCCCGCTGCGCGATGACGATCACGCCCGCTGCGCGACCACGAAGCGGTCCTTGCCCGACGCGTCTTGCAGCAACTCGACGTGCTGCAGTCCGCTCTCCTCCGCCACGACGTCGCGGGCAGGCGCAGCGGCGCCGAGCCCCGTCTCGGCGACGAACCAACCGCCGGACAGCAGCCGCTGCGCCAGCTGCGCGGCGATCTCCCGGTAGCACGAAGCCGGGTCGCCGGGCGCCGAGTAGAGCGCCAGCGGCGGCTCGAACGCCTTGACGTCGTCCGCGAGTCCCTCGGCCGCCTCAGGGTCGATGTAGGGCGGGTTGCTGACCACGAGGTCGAACTGGCGACCGGAGCTGACGCCTTGCCACCAGGAGCCGTGCGCGAAGGTGACGCGGTCCGCGACCCCGTTTCCGGCGGCGTTGCTGCGCGCGACGGCGAGCGCGTTCTGGCTCACGTCCACGGCGGTGACCTGCGCATCGGGGACCTCGCTCGCCAGCGCGATCGCCAGCGCGCCGCTCCCGGTGCCGAGGTCGAGGATCGACGGCGACGCGCGCCCAGCCAGCCGCGCCAGCGCGACGTCGACGAGCTCCTCGGTCTCCGGCCGCGGGATCAGCACCGACGGGCCGACCTCCAGCTCGAGCGCCCGGAAGCCCCAGGTCCCGAGCAGGTGCGCGACGGGCTCCCCGTCGCCGCGGCGCTGCAGGAGGCCGCGCATGGCTGCGCGCTCGGGCTCCTCGAGCGGCCGGTCGTGTTCGAGGTAGAGCTGCAGGCGGTCCAACCCGAGGACCTTGCCCAGCAGCAGCTCCGCCGAGCGCTTGGGCGCTTCGACGCCGCGCTTCTCGAGCCAGCCTTCGGACGCGCGCAGCACGCTCAGCACGGTGTGCTGGGCGCCCTCGGCCGGCGACGGCGCGCTCACTTGCTGCGCTTGCGCTCGGCCGCCTTCATGCGCTTCTCTTGGGTCGCCTGCTTGTTCTGCTTCATGCCGCCGGCGACGCCAGAGAACAGGCCGAGCTCCGCGATCAGGCCGCCGAGCAGGATCAGCAGGTTGCCCGGGCCGTAGAGCCGCCAGAAGCCGCTGCAGCGCACGGCCGCCTCGGCGTCCTTGCCGAGCGCGCTGAACATGTCGCCGAACATGCTGCCGAGCGAGTCGGAGAAGGTGATGTCGGCCGCCAGCCAGCCGTGCGACCGCGCCAGCTCGTGGGCCGCAGCCGGGTCGAACGCGACCGTGTACCAGATCGACGCGATCAGCGGGATCGACGCGGCGAGCACCCACTTCACGCCGGTCGCGCGGTTGTTGCTGATCGAGCCCCACCACGACCAGATCAAGGCGATGCCGATCAGCGTGTAGAAGCCGCCGGAGATCGTCTGGAAGCCGGACATGCCGAGGTCTGCAGACACCGGCATCAGGCACCCGACCAAGATCATGACGCCCGCGAACAAGAAGCGGTACATCGACTTGTCGGTGCAGTAGACGTTGAACGCCGGCGCGCCGAGGCCCGCGCGCTGGGCGGCCATCGGGTCTTGCTGCGCGGGGGCGGCGGCGGTCAGCGGCTCCAGGGGTTCGAGGGACGCGAGGTCGTTGTCGGTCATCAGTCAGGGCTCCGAAGAAATCGAGCGAGAGAGGGGTCGTGGGGCGAGATGGTGACGGATGCCTGCTCGCCAGTCACGCAAGAATCTCCATGCACGCATCATTGGCCGGCGAGGTTCACCCCGCCCCGGCGCGAGGCCCCGGCGCCGGCTAGAGGTCGGCGATCCGCCGCTCGCGCAGGTCGAGCTGCAGCGCCTCGACGATCGGCTCGAGTTTGCCCTCCATCACCTGGGCGAGCGCGAAGTTCTTGCCGAGCCGGTGGTCCGTCAGCCGGTCCTGCGGGAAGTTGTAGGTCCGCACGCGGTCGCTCCGGTCGCCGGTGCCGACCTGCTCCTTGCGCTCGGCCGCGCGCTCCGCGGCGACCCGACGCTGCTCGGCCTCGTAGATCCGGCTGCGCAGCAGGGTCATGGCCTTGCTGCGGTTCTTGATCTGGCTGCGCTCGTCCTGGCAGGCCACGACGGTCCCGGTCGGCAGGTGCGTGATCCGCACCGCGGAGTCGGTCTTGTTGACGTGCTGCCCGCCCGCGCCCGAGGCCCGATACGTGTCGATCCGCAGGTCGCCGGCGTCGATGTGCACGTCGACCTCCTCGACCTCCGGGAGCACCGCGACCGTCGCCGCGGACGTGTGCACGCGGCCCTTGGCCTCGGTCTCCGGCACGCGCTGGACGCGGTGGCCGCCGGACTCGAACTGCATGTAGTGGAACACGTTCTTGCCCTTGATGGCGATCGTCGCCTCCTTGAACCCGCCGGACTCGGTCGGGACCGAGTTCATCGGCTCGATCGTCCACCCCATCCGCGACCCGTAGCGCTGGTAGAGGGTGAGCAGGTCGCGCACGAACAGCGCCGCCTCGTCGCCCCCCGTGCCGGCGCGGACCTCGACGATGCAGTTGCGGCGGTCGTCCCCGACCTCGGCCAACATGAGATCGAGCAGCTGTACGGCCTCTCTCGCGAGCGACTCCTCCATCTCCGGGATCTCGAGCGCGGCGAGCTCGGCGAGCTCCTTGTCGTCACCCGCGACGAGCGCCCGGTTGTCGGCGAGCTCCTGGGACTTCTTCAAGAAGTCCTGGTAGCGCTGCACCACCGGCGTCGCCTCGCCGAGCTCCCGGTGGATCGCCGACAGCTTCTCGGGTTTGTCGGTGAACTCCGGCGACGCCGACTGCGCCATCAGCTGGTTGGCGCGCGCGACCATGCGGTCGAGTCGCGCCCGGACCTTGGGGTGCAGGTCGGTCATCGTTGCGTCTCCATGGCTGGGGCGCCGGCGAACGCGCCGGCGCGGCGGCAGGAGGCGCAGGGATCAGGCTGCCTCGCCGCAAGCGGACGAGGACGCAGCTAGTCCTGCTTCGCTTCCTTCGCGGCGTTCGCGCGCGCGTAGCGCTTGCGGAACTTGTCGACGCGGCCGGCCGTGTCGACGAACTTCTGCGCGCCCGTGTAGAACGGGTGGCACGCAGCGCAGATGTCGGTGCGGATCTCCGGCTTCACGGACTTGGTGGTGAAGGTGGAACCGCAGGCGCAGCTCACCTTGCACTCGACGTAGTTGGGGTGGATGTCAGCTTTCATGTCGCACCGCCGCTGCCGCGCGGGCAGCCTTGTGGGGGCGAAGAGCTTACGGTCGCTGCCTGCTGGGTCAACACCTTCGGGCACCCGGTTCTGCCTCGGGCGACGCCCGCTAGGGCAACCACGCGAGCAGCCGACCCCACTGCTGCCCCGAGATCCGGACCCCGAGCGAGCGGAGCCGGCTGACCGGAACCGGCCGCTCGGGGAACCACTGCATCAGCAGATCGCAGAGCGCGCCGCGCGCGGCAGGCGTCAGCTCGGCCAGGCGGGAGCCCGGGAGCACCACGCAGGCGCCGTAGCCGTCGCGCGAGAGGGCGCGGCGCGCCCCGGGTGCGGCGGCCAGCGGCACGCCGCGGCGCAGCGCCAGGGTCCCGTCCGGGAGCACCTCGACGACCGGCGCGACGTCCGGCGGCACCGCGCTCAGGCGGTCCGAGACGGCGAGCGACCCCACCAGCGCAGCCACCTCGACCCCCAGCTGATCCCCCACGCCTGGCTCCGGCAGCTCGAACGGCGCTGCGTCCGTCGGCGCCCCGTCGCCACGGGCGGAGCCTGGCGCGTCCGGCTGCGCGCGCAGCGTCGGCTTGGGGCCCGCCTCGAACGCCTCCACGGCCCACGCCAGCCCGGCGATGGCAGCGCCGGCGCAGACCAACGCGATCAGCAGCCGGGCGCCCAAGCGATCGTGAAGGCTCACGCGCGGCGCTCCCCCACGACGCGCGCCAGCAGCGAGCGGACCGTCGCGACGTGAAGCCCCATCACGCCGTCGAAGGCGCCTGCCTGCAGGTGCAGGAACGACTGGGCGCGGTCCTGGATGCCGTAGGCCCCCGCCTTGCCTCGCCACTCGTCGGTGTCCAGGTAGCTCTCGATCGCGGCGTCGTCGACGGCGTCACCGCGCACCGTCGCGCTGACGACCTCGGTGCGCTCGACGTCGCGCCACACGACACAGTGGGCCGTGTGCACCTCGTGGGTGCGCCCCAGCAGCCGGCGCAGCATCGCGCGCGCCGCGCCGCGGTCCGCGGCCTTGCCGAGCTCGACCCCGCCCAAGTCGACCACCGTGTCGACCGCGAGCACGGGCGCGACCGGGCGAGCGAGCGCCGCGCCGCGAGCCTTCCGCTCGGCGCGCAGCCGACAGAGGCTCCGCGGGTCGCCGACCTCGCTCTCGTGCTCGTGACCGCTGCCCTCGTATTCCTGGCCAGGCTCGCAGAGCTCGAACCGGATGCCGGCTTCGGCGAGCAGCTGGCTGCGGCGCGGCGACTTCGACGCCAGGTAGAGGTCCGGGACGAGGGGCACGGCCTCATCGTCCCGATCGAGCACACCGCCGCAAGCACGACTCTCGCGCTCCGCGGCGGCCCAGGGCTACGCGCGCTTCTTGCCCTTGGCAGGCGGCGCGAGCCGCGCCAGCAGGCACGCGGGCGACAGCTCGTGCTTGGTGCTCGGCTTGCCGCTCTTGCCGTCGGGGCCGACCGTCAGCGGGAGGTGCCCATAGGGCTTCACGAGCGCGCGGAGCTCGTCGACCCACGTCGAGTTGACGCTATCGCCGCTCTCGGTCGTG
>CAZTQF010000096.1:0-7692 GCA_964615255.1 uncultured candidatus Brocadiaceae bacterium
AAGAAGCACGCCAGGTGCGGCATCGGCCCGGCCTCGCCGCGCGCGGCCGCGAGGTCGGCGAAGCGGACGAGGTCCAAGACCAGCGGCGCTGCGAGGATGGCGTCGCACCCCTGCCAGATGAACTGCATCGCCATCTTGAAGCCGAGGAAGCCTTCGAAGTGTACGAAGTCCCAGGCGGTCTTGAGGTCGTGCAGCGAGGGCACGTAGTCGATGCCGACGTGCGTGTGCAGGGGGTAGCCCAGGATCGACGGCAGGAGCGCGTCCTTGCTGTCGACCTTGCTCTTCTTGTTCTCGCTGTCGCTCAGCACGCGGCCGTCGCGGTCGCCGAGGATGTTGTAGCCCTGCCAGCTGAGCACGCGCAGGTCGCGATAGCGGAACATCGGCGCCAGCGCCGACTTGACCAGGGTCTCGCCGGTCTTGCCGTCGGAGCCCATGAACGGCGCGCCGTTGCGCAGGAACAGCTCCCGCACCGCCGGCACCAGCGCCGAGTTGCTCGGCGTGAAGTGCACGAAGGGCAGCCCCAGGCTGGCGGCCGCGTACGCGTAGAGCGTCGAGGGCCGCACCGCGCGTCGGTTGTCCTTGTCCAGGGCGCGCTCGAGGGCGGCGAGCGACCGGTGGGTCGGCCCGAGTCGCAGGCTGGGCTCGGTCGACGTGAGGTTGACGCAGACGACGCGCTCGAGCTTGTGCGCGTCCCGGAAGGCGCGGATGTCCCGCTGGATCCTGCGGACCTGCTGCCGCAAGGTCGCGTCGCCGCGCTTGAGGTCGTCGGCGAGGCCCTCGATGGTGGCGCCTGCGTTCGGGAGCACCCCGCTCACCACGTTCTTGCTCTGGGCGGCGAGGTCGCGCTTGAGCTTGCGGATCAGCTCCGGGGGCAGCGTGCCGGTCTTGCTGTGGATCTCGGCGGCTGCGTCGGCGTAGTTGGAGGCGCGGATCTCGTGGCCTCCGAAGACCACCTGCTTCAGCGGGCGCCACGGGATCTCACGCGCGATGTCGGTCTCGGTCGCGAGGCCCTGGGGCGCGGTCAGCCCCTTGGCGATGGCCCGGGCGCCCACCACGACCGTGGTCGCGAGGCCGCCGTAGGCGCCGAAGATCCACACGCCGAGGCGCTGCTTCCTTGCTGGGGAGCGAGTCTGTGCCACTTGAGGGCGAACGAGTGTAGCGAAAGCGCCGCGCTATGCAGCCCTCGGCTGGATCTTCTGGCTGGTCTGCGGCGGCGCGTGCGCGCTCAGGCCGCGTTGCCGAGCACCGCGAGCACGGTCGCGACGTAGAGCGCGCCGGAGAGAACCAGCGGCGCGTCGCGGAAGAGCAGCTTGGAGGGGTCGCCTCCTTCGCTCTTGCGGTAGACGAGGAACAGGTAGCGGAACACGCCGTAGCAGACGAACGGCACGGTCAGCGTGAGCTGGTCCGTGTTGTGGCGCGCCACCGTCTCCGGACTCACGGTGTAGAGCGCGTAGCTCAGGATGCTGAGCGCGGCCAGCGGCCCGATGACCATGTTGAGGAACGGCGCCGAGTAGTCGGTCATGGTCTTCCGCGTCTGCCCTGTCGCCTCGGCCTGTCGTTCGACCTCTTCGTAGCGCTTGCAGAACGCGAGGAAGAGGGCGAAGAAAAAGGTGCAGAGCTGGATCCAGCGGGAGGCGTCCACGCCGATTGCCGCAGCACCCGCCATCACGCGCAGCTGGAACCCGATGGCGATGCACATGCAGTCGACGATCACCAGGCGCTTCAGATAGAAGCTGTAGCCGACGTTGAGGGTGAGGTAGGCCGCGGGCCACGCCAGGAAGCTGTGCTCCCTGGTCGGCACGAGCCACGCGAGCGCGCCGCACGCGGCGAGCGTGCCCGCGAGCGTGAGCCAGGCCGCAGGGACGGGCAGGCGGCCCGACGCGATCGGGCGCGCCTTCTTCTTCGGGTGGCGGGCGTCCTCGTGACGGTCGAGGATGTCGTTGAGCAGATAGACCGAGCTGGCCGCGAAGCAGAACGCGCCGAACGCCGTCAGCGCGTCTTTCCAGCCCGACAGCTCGAACGCGCGGCTGGTGAAGAACAGCGGGAACAGCACCAGCAGGTTCTTGACCCACTGGTGCGGGCGCAGCGCTTCGACGAAGGGCAGCATGGGGATCTCTGATCATGCAAGCCGGTCGCCGCGCGGCAAGCGTGCGCAGATGATTGCTGCCGACCACGTCGAAGGTTGCCTGGCCGCACGCGAGCGGGGATCCTCTGCGGCCATGTGTCCGACCCGCCCTGAGCGACTGCGCGCGCGCCCGCGGGCGGAGGTGATCGCGTGAGCGCCGATGCGCTGAGGTTCTCCCTGGTGGTGCCGATCTACAACGAGGAGGAGACGGTCATCACGATGCTCGAGGAGGTCGCGGACGTGCTCGGCCCGCACGGTCCGTTCGAGGCGCTGTTCGTGGACGACGGGAGCCGGGACCAGAGCTTGGAGCGGATGCGGGAGTTCAAGCGCGCCCGCGGCGCCGACTGGCTCCGCGTGGTCACGCTCCAGTCGAACAGCGGCCAAAGCGCAGCGGTGATGGCAGGCGTCGAGCAGTCCCGCGCCGAGATCGTCGCGACGCTCGACGGCGACATGCAGAACGACCCCCGCGACATCCCCTCGATGCTCGCGCGCGTCGAGGCGGGCGAGGCGGACGCGGTCGTCGGCGTCCGCGCGCAGCGCCAGGACACGTTCGTGCGGCGCGCCTCCTCCAGGGTCGGCAACGCCGTGCGAAACCTGTTGACCGGCGACAAGGTCAAGGACGCCGCCTGCGGCATCAAGGTGATCCGCCGGAGCTACTTCCTGCGCGCCCCCCGGTTCGTCGGCATGCACCGCTTCATGGCGACGTTGGTGCGCTACCTCGGCGGCGTCGTCGTCGAGCAAGACGTCCACCACCGCGAGCGCTACGCCGGGACGGCGAAGTACGGGATCGGCAACCGGATGTTCAAGGGGCTGCGCGACTGCTTCGCGATGCGGTGGCTGCGCGCGCGCCTGCTCACCCACGAGGTGCGCGAGGAGTTCTGATGCTCGCCAGCTTCTCGGACGGGGTGATCCAGGCCACGCCCTGGTACTGGTGGGTGATCGGCTTCGGCGGCCAGCTGGTGTTCGCCTCGCGCTTCTGGGTGCAGTGGATCGCCAGCGAGCGCGCCCGGCGCTCGGTCGTGCCGATCTCGTTCTGGTGGCTGAGCATCACCGGCGGGCTGCTCAGCCTTTGCTACGCGATCTATCGCCTGGACCCGGTGTTCATCATGGGGCAGGTGACCGGGAGCGTCATCTACGCGCGCAACCTGATGCTGATCCGCGAGTCGAAGCGTCATGAACATGACACCCTCCCGTAGCGCAGGGGCCACGTGCTGACGCGCGCGGTCCTGCTGCTTGCCGCCGCGCTCGTCGCGCTGCTCCCGGGGTGGCTCCGGGCGGACTGGGACGGTACCGAGGGCCGGCGCGTGCAGATCGCGCTGGAGATGCTGCGCGCCGACAGCTGGATGGTGCCGCTGCTCGGCGGCGAGCCGACCTGGGCGAAGCCGCCGCTGCACTACTGGCTGATCATGGCCTGCCAGGAGGTGTTCGGCGGCGGCTACCTCGCGCTGCGGCTGCCCGGCGTGCTGAGCGCGTGGCTCGCGGCCTTTGCGGCCGGCGAGCTGCTGCGGCCCTGGTTCGGCGCGCGGGCCGGGTGGCTCGGGGCGCTCGGCCTGCTCTGCTCGCCGATGGTCCTGTTCAAGTGGCCGACCGCGGAGATCGACCCGCTGTTCGCGACCTTGACGGGCCTGAGCCTGTGGACGCTGGCGACCGGCGTCGCCCGCGACCGGGCGTGGCTGGTCCTGACGAGCGGCGTCGTCGGCGGGCTCGCGTTCTTGCAGAAGGGCCCGCCGTACTTCCTGTTCGCGGCAGGCGTCTACCTGGTCTGGTTCCGCTACCGCAGGATGCGCTTTGCGCTGTGGCACTTCGTCCCGCTTGCCGTCGTGGTCGCCGCCTACTTCGTGCCCTTGTTCACCTGGTTCGTCGACCCGGAGTCGATGCTGCGCATCGCGAACACCGAGTCGGTAGGGCGCCTGTCGCAGTTCGAATGGGGCCAGGTGTGGTCGACGCCGGCCTACTGGCTGCGAGCGCTCGTCGTGCTGCTGCCGTTCGGGTTGTGGTGCTTTTGGGAGTGGCGCGGCGAGCGCGACGCGCGGATGGGGGCCGACGACCTGACGCTGAGGATGTGCAGCGGCGGCGCGGTGCTCGCGGTCGTGCTGCTGATGTTCTTTCCGGGTCGCCCGACGCGCTACCTGCTGCCGAACGTGATGCTGTTCACCTTCGCCGTGACCCCGGCGGTGGCGCACTTCTGGGGGATCCGGGCGCCGGTGCCGCTGTTCGCGAGGCGGGCGCTCCGGCTCGTCGGCGTGCTCGGGGCCGCCGCGCTGGTCGCGATCCCGTTCGTGCCGCGCGCGGGCGACGCGTCCCTCGGCGTGGCGTTGGCAGCTGGCGCTGCGCCGCTCCTGGTGCGCACGCCGCGCCACGTGGTCCTCGCGTGCCTGCTGCTGCCGGTCGCAGGCGCTTGGACCGTCGGCCTGGAGCGGAGCATGCGCTGGTCCGAGAGCAAGCGCGCGCGCGTCGAGATGGGCCGCCTGATGCGCGTCGAGCTGGACCAGCTCGGGGTGACGGGGGACCTGGGCGCGTTCGGGCACCTCGACTCGCCGACCCTGCTCGCGGGGGACCTCTGGGTCGAAGGGGACGAGTTCCGCCGCAGAACGCCCGATACGCGCTGGGTCCTGCAGGAAGAGGCTGGCGGCGTGCCTTTGCCGGCGGACGCCTATGTCCTGCGGTGGCGCATGAAGACGCCCTACAAGGACTTCGCCGTGCACGAGCGCAGCGACGAGCCCAAGTGAGCCGCCTGCTGCTCGTCCGCCTGTCTGCGATGGGCGACCTCGTGCAGTCGCTCGGAGCCGTCGAGTCGCTGCGGAGAGCCTCGCCGAACGCCACGATCACGTTCGTGACCCAGACCACCTGGGCGCCCTTGCTCGATGGGTTGCCAGGGATCGCGCGCGTCGTCACGTTGGATCGCGGCGGCGGTGTGGGCAGCCTGCTGCGGCTGCGTCGCGAGCTGCGCGCGCTCGACCTCGACGTCGCGCTCGACCTGCAGGGCAACTGGAAGAGCGCGGCCGTCGCTCGACTCTCAGGGGCGCGTCGTCGCGTCGGCATGGAGGGGAGCTGGCGGCAGGAGCCTGGCAGTCGCGCCTTGCTGACCGAGGTCGTCCGCTGTGATGCGACTCCGCACCCTGCCCGCGCCGCCTGGGAGCTGGCCAAGCGGATCGCCCCCGGTGCCCCCTTCGCGCTGCCGCGCCTCGCGCCGACCGCCGCGGAGCTCGACCGAGAGCGCGCGGCGCTCCGCGGCGTCGGCGTGGACCCGGAGCGTCCGTTCCGGGTCGTGGTCGGAACGGCGCCGCACGACCCACGCGCGCTGCGCCCGGACCGGCTGGAGCGGCTCGTGGACGGGCCGCAGGCGGTGCTCGTCACCGGGCCCGCGGAGGCGGGGATGGCCTGGGGCGGGGATCGTCCCCGGCTCCACCACGGCGAAGGTGAGGTGCGTCGGCTGGTCGCGCTCGGCGCGGCGGTCGCGGCGGCGGGCGGCGACGTCGTCGGCCCCGATCAGGGCGCGAGCCACGTGCTGCTCGCGGCGGGAGCGCGCGGTCGGGTGCTGTTCGGGAGCCAAGACCCACGACGGAGCGCGCCGCCCGCGGCAGCCGCGCTGCAGGGGCCGGTCGCGTTGCCGTGTCGACCCTGCCGACGGTCCAGCTGTCATCCCGGAGGTGGGCCGCGCTTTGCGTGTATGGACTACGGCCTCGACGAGGGCGAGTTGGTCGACATCGGGATGCCGTCGCCGGGAGCGGTCGAGCCGCGCTGAGCTTTGTCGTGCGGCGCTTGCCACGTCCGTCCGGACATGGTTCGCTCCGGACATGCCGCTGCCCGAGCCTGCGCCGCACGACAAGTCCGCGCTCGACACGTTCCCGAACCCCGAGCCCGGCCGCGACTACGAGATCGAGTTCGAGTGCCCCGAGTTCACCTGCGTCTGCCCGAAGACGGGCCAGCCTGACTTCGCCACGATCTACATCGACTACGTGCCGGACGAGCGCTGCGTCGAGCTCAAGAGCCTGAAGCTCTACCTCTGGAGCTTTCGGAACGTGGGCGCCTTCCACGAGAAGGTGACCAACGACATCTTCTCGGACCTCGTCGAGCTGCTGGCGCCGCGCCAGCTGACCATCCGCGGGGAGTTCAAGGTGCGCGGCGGAATCACCACGTCGGTCACCTGCCACCACCCGGGTTGATCGGGGCGGGCGGAGCTTTGGGGGTCGTCGTCTCCTGGGGCATGGACTAGAACGCACGCGTGACGACGCGAACGACGTGGATGCGGCGCGTGCTGTGGCTCGCAGGCTTTGGCTGCCTGTGGATCCACGCCGTCGACGACCCGCCGCTCTACACAGCGCCTTACGTGCAGCGTGTCTCGACGTCTGGGGCGACCATCGCGCAGATCCGCGCCGAGCCTACGGCGCAGACGGTCTCGGTCCTCGACGAGAGCGGGGCCGTCGTCGCGCGGCGAGAGAGCCCCGCGCAGCGTCGCCACGAGGTCCGGATCGACGGCCTCGAGCCGGCGCGGCGCTACCGCTACACGGTCGAGGCGGGCGGTGAGGTCGAAGCGGGCTCGTTCCGGACGCCTCCTGCGGACGACGCCGCGAAGGTGCGATTTGCGTTCTGCGGCGACAGCGGCGATCAGCCGTGGTGGGTATGGCTGCAGCGGACGCCGCTCTTGCACCTGCCGGCTCGCTGGCGGTGGTTTCCCACCAAGCACGCGGTCACGGAGGTAGGCGCTGCCATGGCAGCCTACCGACCCGAGTTCGCGCTCCACCTGGGCGACGTGATCTACCCCAAGGGTCTGCACGGCCACTACAGCAGCGGCTTCTTCCGGCCCTTCGAGGCGCTCTTGCGCGACGCACCGCTCTATCCGGTGCTCGGCAACCACGACGTGATGAACGCCGGCGGCGTCCAGATCCTCGAGAACTTCGCGCTCCCGACCAATGACGTCACCGGCGACGAGCGGAGCTATTCGTTCGCGTGGGGCCCCGTCCGCGTGATCGCGCTCGACTGCAACACGTTCTTCACCGGCGACCACTACCAGCCCGGCCACCCTACGCACACCTTCCTGCTGCGTGAGCTGGAGCGCGCGTCCGAGCCGTGGATCGTGGTCGCCAGCCACTTTCCGATGCGGAGCGCGTCGCGGCAGGGCGACAACCCTGAGCTGCTCCGAAGCCTGCTGCCGGCGCTGGAGGAGTGGCAGGTCAGCCTCTACCTGAGCGGCCACGACCACTGCTACCAGCGCTTCGGGCCTAGCGACGCCTTGCCTGTTCCGCTGGTTGTGAGCGGCGGCGGTGGCAAGCGCCTCTACGACATCACCGACAACCCGCGCGCGCGGCGCGGAGCCCAGGCGCTAGCAAAAGCGCACCACTGGTGCGGCGCCGAGGTCGAAGGCGCCACGATGCGGGTCACCGCGACCAGCATCGACGGTGACGAGCTGGACCGCTTTGAGCTGGAGCTCCCGAGCGGGCCCGCGCTAGAGGCCTTGAGGGGTCGAAACCCCGCCCGTGCGGCGCGGATCGACGCGCTCAGCCGCTGATCCGAGCCGGGCCAAAGTGGCGGACGCAGAGGATGTTGGGGCACATGTGAAAAAAAGT